>JBBAAB010000006.1:0-19259 GCA_041658445.1 Thermoleophilia bacterium | reverse complement strand
TACCATGTGGCTGGCCATGCGGGTGCGGCGGCTCAAGAAGATCAAATACAAGGGCCTGCGGGTGCTTGCATAGAAACTCGGGGACACAAGATGTCATCCTGAGCCTTTCGCTGACCGCGAAGGTAAACCAAGTGAAGGTTTAAAAAACCTAGCTCAAATTGACTGATTCGCCAACCAAACGCGCACATGTATGGATCACCGGTCGCGTCCAGGGAGTCTTCTTCCGGGCGTGGGTGATGAACAACGCCCGCCGCCTGGGTCTCAAAGGCTGGGTGCGCAACCTCTTCGACGGCCGGGTTGAGGCGGTTTTCGAAGGTCAGGCGTCAGTCGTAGAGCAAATGATCAGGCTCTGCCACGAGGGTCCCTCCCACGCCCGCGTCGATACGGTGCTCGACGATTACAGCGAGCCAGCCGAAGGCCTGGTTTCGTTTGAAGTCAGAAGCACGGCCTGACGGCGTCAATCAAACAACATTGTCGTTATTGTCAACATGATGTTTTAAACGCCTTGTAAAATCACAAAATGACTTGTAAAATGATTTGACAATGAGAAGCTCGATATCAAAAAGAGGACAGACAGCGGTGCCGGCCGCGCTGCGAAAGAAGTACAACCTGGGCCCGAATACCAAACTGGAATGGCTCGACTACCGCGGCCTGATCGTAGCCCTTCCTGTGGAGGGAGACCCGATCAAGGCAATCCATGGTTTGACCAAAGGGGAAGGGCTGCACGGCCGGTTGATGGAAGCGCGCCGCCTGGAGCGAGAGCGGGGTCGAAGAATCAAAGCCCGCATGAACCGCCGCCGTGCCGGCTGACAGATACGTTCTCGACACTTCCGCCATCCTGGCTCTCAGCAGCGGGGAGCCGGGCGATGAATTAGTAGCAAAGCTGCTAAATCGCGCCGCCTCGCGCAAGATCCAAGTCTTCGTCTCCTTCGCGAGCTTCACCGAATGCTTCTACATCCGCTGGCAGGCGGCGGGTGAGGAGGAAGCGCTCAAACTCGTACTGCACCTGGGACTGCTTCCCATCGAACGGGTGGAGTCGGATGAAGAAACTTCACTGCTGGCCGGCGAGCTGAAAGCAAACCACGCGCTCTCATTCGCCGATGTCTGGGTGGCGGCGCTAGCTATATCCCGTGGCGCGCGGCTGGTTCATAAAGACCCGGAATTCGAACAGCTCTCAAACAGGTTGGCATCTATAAAATTGCCATATAAGTAAGTTCGAAGAAAAAGATCCCAGATACCAAACAACTCGATCTCTTATCATCCTGGAACCAGTGATTTTCGCCAACGAATATACGCTGAAGCAGCATAACATTCTGATTAACATATTCACATCTGTGGGGAGGGGCACTCTAATATACCCAAATTCAGAAAATGGAATTTGGGTAATCTCAAACTCACTCCCGCCCATGATGATCCTCCAGATGGCTGTGCGGATGGTAATGCTCGATGCCGTCGTGCCGGTGCGGGTGGTCGTGGATCAGGTTGGCGGCCAGCAACAGCTCCCGGTCGCCTAGTATCGCCGCCGCAGGTCCATCGCCCGCCAGCTTGTGGTCTTCTCCCAGCACGATAATTCTGACGGCGATCTCCGCCGCCAGCCGCAGGTCCTGTGTGGCGGTAACAATCGTCTTGCCTGCCGCGGTCAGCTGCACGATCAGCCGGATCAGAAAGCTCTCGGTTTTTGGGTCCAGCCCCGCGGTTGGCTCGTCGAAGAGCAGCACGTCCGGACCTACGGCCAGCACTGACGCCAGCGCCACCTTCTTCTTCTCGCCGCCGCTTAAGTGATAGGGCGGACGTTCGCGCAGGTGTTCGAGTCCCAGTATGTGCAGGGTATCCTCGGTCCTCTTTTCTACTTCTTCGGGTGGAAGCCCCATGTGCAGCGGCCCGAAGGCGATCTCATCCCAGACGGTGGGTGAAAACAGCTGGGCGTCGGAGTTTTGAAAGACAAAACCCACCCTGCGCCGGAACGACCGGGAGAAACCCTCGTTTTTGAGAGCCGTCTCGGAGAGGTCAGCGTCGAAGACCCTGATACTTCCCCCAGTTGGAAAGATCAGTCCGTCCAGCATCTTCAGCAACGTCGACTTGCCCGAGCCGTTGGCCCCCAGCAAAACCACGCTTTCACCGGATTTTATCGACAGATCCACACCCGCGAGCGCCTCGGCGTCCTCGTACCGGTATTTCACGGCATCCACTTCATAGATCGCGTGGCTGTTCACCCGGCTTTCGACGCCTGCCTTATCCATGAAGCCGCCCATGCCCGCGGGCCGCAACGCGAGAAGCAGGGAAGTCCATACTGACGGTAATATCCTCAGCCAATGAACCGGTCACTCCCAAGAGCCGCGGCCCCGAGGAAGATAATTGCCCCGAGCCACAACCAGTCTCCCATTCCTGTTCTGAATCTATGCAATGTCAGAGGTTCGCCGGTGTAGCCACGACTGATCATGGCGGAATAAACATCCTCGCTGAGCGCATGGGATTTGCCCAATAGAGTAGCCATGCTGGAGGCTACGAAACGCCTGTCTTCCCTGGGGCTCGAGCTCCCGACAAGGCGGCTGGTTCGCGCCGTGAACATGTCGGTGGCCAGTCCCAGGATGAGGAAGATATAACGGTAAGTCATCGACAGGATAAGCACAAAAATACGTGGCACCATGAAAACACGTAGCGCCTTGAGCAGGTCGGCCCAATGTGTCGTCAGCGCCCATAAGACTGCCAGCGACACCGACGTGGCTACTCTGAGGATGAGCACCACCGCGCCTTTCAGACCCTGATGAGTGACAGCCAGTGAAGTGCCGAGCGACCATGGTCCCAGGGTTACCTCACCGCTGAAATCCCAGATCGTAAAGAGCGGGTCACCCGGGCGGACTATGTTAAAGAGACTGGGAAGCGCGATAATACCGGCAAAAACAGGGATGAAAAGCCACACACGCTTTACAAAAAACTTCAGTGAGATGCGCGAAGCGAACGCCATTACCAGCGTCAGCCCATATAAGGCCAGTATTATGTACCAGTTATGCAGGAATGAAGTCGCTACCAGCAACCCCAAGAGGCCAACGGTCTTGACCCGGGGGTCGGTCTCCTGCAACAGGCCTGGGCGGTTCGCTACTCGCTCCGAGAATAAGGATCCCCGAATCGCATGTGACATCCCGATGATTGTTTTCTGGACGGCGCTCTCGCGCCGCGAGCGTCCGACTGAAAGGCACTGGCAGCCGCCAGAGCCTTTCTCGGTCATCCAGGCTGGTGTGGAAAGCTTATCAGCCAAGCTGTTCTTTGCTGCGCGGTTTTCCGGTTATCATTCTTATAGTCATCAGCGCCACCCCGACAACCAGTAACAGCCCCAGCACGCCGGATATCAGGTAGGCCGGCGTCGATTCCCCAACACCGTCAAGAGACACCGGCGCTTCCTCTTCGGCAGCGCTTTCCTCGACGGCAACTTTGGTCACTTCTCCTGATCCGGCGCCGCCGCCCTCGACAGCAACCGTCTCTTCACTCTGTGGAAACGCATATTCAGGCATGAAACCTTCCCAGTGCCCGGCGAACCTTTCCATGCCCTCGGGGACATAGCCGATTTCATTGCCTATTTCTTCCGTACCCCATTCACCCCACGCGGTGCCTGTTGCCAGAAGTCCCAGCGGCGCACAGACAAGCAGCAGTACGATACCTATTATCAGCGGTTTCAATTTATAGCTCCCGATCGCCTGCGCATTCAGATTGTCATAATTGTCAAGCAGGCCGGGGTTGGACTTCATCATGAATACATATATCAGTGATGTCATCACAGCCTCAATCGTTCCCACGACGAGCATATGCGGGACCATCATCGCCGGTATCGCGGTAGCCAGGCCATATGGCGAATAGAGGGCCGAACCGTCCGCGGCTGTGAAGAGTTCTCCCTGCAACCCGAACTCGACCGATGTGAAAAACGCGGCGACGTTGAGACCAACCCAGGCGCCGATACCGGCGGCTATCCAGCGCCGCGACGATTCCGGTGCGGCCCCTTTAGCCAGTAGCTTATATGTGAAATAGCCGGTGATCGGCAGGATGAAGCCAATATTGAAGCTATTGGCGCCGATCGCGAGGATTCCGCCGTCTCCGAAGAATATAGCCTGAATGACCAGCGCCACCGAAATGGCGATGACCGCCGCCCACGGCCCGATGACGATAGCGATGATCGTGCCGCCCACAGCGTGTCCCGTTGTCCCGCCGGGAAGGGGGATATTGAACATCATTATCACGAAAGTGAAGGCGGCACCGATGGCTACGAGGGGCGCCTGCCTGGAGCTCAGCGTACTCTTGACCTTGTGGCCCGCCCAGTACCAGGCGGGAACCATCATTGCCCACATGCCGCCCGCTGTCTGCGGGCTGAGATATCCATCAGGAATATGCATCTTTCCTCTCAATCCGGTTCCCATCGCGGGCCGGGAACCAAAGCCACTCGGAACTCGCGCCGCCTGCCGGCGGGAACGCGGGCCTTCGTGGCCCTGGTGCTTCTGAGGGCGCCTGCGCGCCCCGATGAAAACGGGTGTTACCTGGTAAGGAAGACCTTGTGTTCCAGGAGCTTCAGCTCCTTCAGTTTTGCTTCCACGATTTTCTGCTGTCCCAGAAGGTCGGTCAGCACCAGACGTTCGCCGTCCGGAGTGATGGTTGCAACGTCTTCCATGACCAGCTCTTCCCGATCTTCATCGAGAAGGTAAACGGTAAGCTCGCACATCAGGGTTTCACCTCCCCGCTGGTCTCAAGCAGCACCTTTACCTTTTCCAGCGCCTCTTCCATCAGGTGCGGGAGAGGCTGGCGGCTGACACCCACAAAACTCATGTGAAACTGGCTTAAGGGCAGAAGGATTTTTTCAGCCCGGCTGGAGGCAATGGCATCAGCCATGCCGGGTGTCAGCTCTCCCATGTATGAATTGGGGATCACGGCCGCGATGGGCGCCAGGACGATGTCCGCCTGCCCGATCGATACGCGGATGGCGTTCTCGCCCGTTGCGCCCCTGCTGGCGCGGGCCTTCATCATGTTGGCCGTGGCGGCGGAGTTGGTTCCGAAAACGAGTATCTCGATATCCCCGGGAAGCTCTCGTCGCAGCTGGCTCACGATCTGATGGCCGATGTTGCCGCCCATGCCGTCAATTACCGCGATAACCGGTTTTTTCTCCATAATAAACCATCCTTTAAGAACACAAAAACCTCGAAGCGGGAGCCAGACATAGCTCTCCCAAACCTTCGAGGTCGGGTAAATAAAATTCGATTTCAGAGCTTCGGCTCTCCTGCGGGAGGCTTCGGCCTCCTGATGAAAACATAGACCACTGAAAGCTGATAGTCAAATATTTAACACCTCAAAAATCAGGAATGAAACCAGTGAGATGCCGCCGGGAATATCGGGTTAAAGGTTTTTCCCAGGAATCCGATATGTAATTTTGCCCGCTGGGGGCGGGGCATTCCTATTCACAAGGATTCATATGGGGCGGGGAAGTGGTGGGTTTGGTACCGGGTTTGTCGAGTTTTGATCCCTCAGGGCGAAGTCAGAGGCGCAGGGCACGCTGGCTGATCTACGTCATCGCCGCCTCCGGCGTTGTCATCAACCTGGTCTATTTTGCGATCGAGCTGCCCGGACAGTCATATGACAGTTTCTCCATTAACCTGAACGCCCACCTGACTATCCTCAGTCTTATTATTATCTTTCCACTCTTCGCCATTCTCGCTGACCGCATGTTTACCGGTTTTCGAACGAACGAAAGGTCCAGACATCTCGAGCTCGAAGTCGCGGCGCGCACGAAACAGCTCGAGGACTTAAAGAGCTTCAGCGAGAACATCATGTCCAGTGTCAACGACATCATCTTTGTCATTGGCTCGGACGGACGATTCCAGTTTGTCAGCGGAAACAGCCAGAAGATTCTCGGTCGCGAGCCTGAATCACTCCTGGGGCGTCAATTTATCGACCTTGTGGCGCCCGGCGGAGTGGCCGCCGCAGTCAACAATTTTGAGAGGATTATGTGGAACGAAGAAGTGCCTTCATACGAGCTGGAAGTCAAAGACTGTCAGGGCGGCCGAAAATGGCTGGAGATATCAAGTACGGCGTACCTTGAAAACGACGAGGTTGTCGCCCAGGTCGGAGTTGCCCGCGATGTCACGGCTCGTAAAAAGCTCGAGGACAATGTCCTTGAGAGAAACCGTGAGCTTGCTGCGCTGAACGCGGTGGCGGTTTCCGTGGGGCAGTCATTGGATCTGGACCAGGTCTTGCAGGCGGCGCTCGACCAGGTGGCTGGCTTGCTCTCGCCGGAATGTGTATGCGTTCACCTTTATGATTCAGACACAGGCCAGCTCGATCTGAGGGTCTCAAAGGGTGGCGATCCCGAGATCCTCAAGCGTAACGCGCATCTTAAGCTGGGCGAGGGCATCGTCGGCATTGTCGCTGAACAGGGTGAGCCGATGGTCATGAACACGGACAACGACTATTCAAACGGTGGATCGACCGGAATAAACAAGGAAAACGGCATCGCTTCAGTGGCGGCCGTGCCCATGAAGTGCAGGGACAGGCTGATTGGCGTTATGGGGACAACGAGCAGCGAGCCCGACCATTTTTCTCCGGAAGACATCGAATTGCTGCGAGTTATCTCCAGCCAGGTGGCCATGTCAGTTGAGAACGCCCTTCTCTTCGAGGATCTGAAGGAAAAATCCATGGAGCTGGAAGGACAAAACGAGGAGCTCGCGCTGGCCACCGACAAGATTAGCAACCTGATAACCGCCGCCGAGAGACAGCGGAGTTTCTCCGTCAGGTATGAAAACCACAAACTCGTCAAATGCTGGGAAGTCAAGGGCTGCGCTTCCGTCGACTGCCCTTCATACAAGTCAAGAAACCTTCGATGCTGGCAGGTCGCCGGCACTCATTGCGGCGGTGAGGTGCAGGGCGTTTTCGCCCAGAAGTTTGGCAAGTGCGAGAAATGTAATGTTTACAAGATGGCCCGCAGCGATCGCCTTACCGGGCTGGGCGAGGATTTCAACAACATGATGGCGATACTGGAGCAAAAGGTTGAGGAACAGCAGCAGCTGCAGGAGCAGCTTGTCCATTCCACCAAGCTGGCTGCCATCGGTGAACTCGCTGCCAATATCGCCCACGAGATCAATAATCCGCTCACCGGAGTGCTGGGTTATGCCGCCCTGCTGTTGCGCGAGCTGGATGAGAGTGATCCTAAGGCCAGGAACCTCAAGGTTATCGAAAACGAGACCATCCGGGCGCGTGACATCGTTCGCAATCTGTTGGACTTCGCCCGTCAGGACGGGCTGAAGAAGAGGAAGGCGTCGATCAAGGAGGTCATGGACGATACCCTGCCTTTACTTAGAAAGCAGGCTGACCTTATCAACGTCGAGGTGAAAACCGTGTACGAGGAAGATGTGCCACAAGTATATGTTGACGTAAACCAGATGAAACAGGTATTCATCAATATTCTCAACAACGCGCTACACGCCATGCCCGACGGCGGGATCCTGAAGATCGCTATCCGGGCGGCCAAGCCGGATGGAAAACGGCCGTGGGTTGAAGTTGCGTTCACAGATACAGGTATTGGTATCGCGCCGATGAAGCTCGGGCAGGTATTCAATCCGTTTTTCACCAGCAAGGATGTGGGCGAGGGTACCGGGCTGGGGTTATCCGTATCGCAGCGCATAATCGAGGAACACGGCGGTTCAATCGGCGTTCAGAGCGCAGTCGGGGTCGGATCAACATTTACAGTCAAATTGCCGACAGCGGTTATATCCGCCGACTTCCGGCAAGTAGCCTGATTTTCCAGGGGGGTACCAAATAATGTCTGCAGAGAAAGTGCTCATCGTTGATGATGAAGAGGTGATCAGGGATGTTTGCGCCCAGATTCTCGCCAATGAAGGTTATGAAGTAGCAACTGCTTCCAGCGGAAAGCAGGCATTACACATGGTGAGCGAGATCACTTATGACGCTGTTGTGACCGATATCATGATGCCCGACATGTCAGGTCTGGAACTGCTGGAGATTTTGAGAAGCACCAGCCTCGACGTTTGCACGATCGTCATTACCGGACTCGGCACTTTTGACATGGCGACGCAGTCAGACCGCCTTGGCGCCCGCGAGTTCGTAGTCAAGCCTTTTACCCCCGACGAACTGAGCGAAGCCGTCCGCAAGGCATTGGGCAAGCGGACACCTATGATCGGCTGAGCTGGCCGCAGACTAGTTGACCGGCCGGAACCGCAGTTTCCACACCAGAACGGCCGCCTCGAACACGATCCTTTTTGACATTTTTGACTGACCCATCTGGCGGTCTGCAAAAGTAATCGGGATTTCCTTTACGCGAAATCCTTTTTTTATCGCTTTGTATGTCATTTCAATCTGGAATCCGTAACCGTGTGAATTGACGCTGTCGAGGTCGAGCGTTTCGAGAACCTTTCGCCGGAAACACTTGTTGCCGCCGGTCAGGTCACGTACAGGCACACCCAGGACCCGGCTGGCGTAAATGCCTCCCCAGCGGCTGATCAGCCGGCGCAACAGTCCCCAGTTCTCGACCCTGCCTCCGGGCACATAGCGTGACCCAAGCACAAGGTCGGCCTTTTTTGCCGCCTCCAGGAATGCGGGAATGTTGCGCGGGTCGTGTGAGAAGTCACAGTCCATCTCGAAGATGAACTCCGTGCCGGTCTTGAGCGCTTCCTTGAAGCCTGCCACGTACGCAGGGCCGATTCCCTGCTTTCTGGCGCCATGAATGACGGAGAGGTTGTCGTAGCGGGTCGCAAGCTCGTCGGCGATTATGCCGGTGCCGTCCGGGGAGCTGTCATCGGCGACGATGATGCGGCCATCGAGGCCGTTGTCCTCAAAGACTTTTTGCAGCAATCGCACAAAACGTTCGAGGTTCTCGCGCTCGTCATAGGTTGGAAGAATTACAGTTAACATATATTTAGCTGAATTTGCGGGCCTGAAGTAACGGTTCTACCCGTTCTGTCTGCACTGGGTGCAAAGGGTTGTTTCATCCTGGCTGAAGGTCCTGGTTTCCATGACCGGCTCGCCGCAGCGACCACATCTGACGGAGCGAATTATCCGGGCCTCGGGCGGCAGTTTGATTTCAACTTCCTTAATTTCGAAAAGGTCACCCGCGGGAGCATTGAGTATATAGTCTATCTTTTCCTGCCGCCAGCCAGCTGCCTGATCCTGCTCCGTTTTTGATGCTTCGCCGGATTTCATCTTCTTCGTGATCGCCTCCTGCTCCGGTCTGGCTTCCAGGGCGCCCCATCTGAGTGAGACCCGTACGGCCCGCGGCTGACCTCGGCGTCCTAAAGTAAACACCTGTTTGCCCCAGTCCCGGAAAAAGAAATTGCCTTTTCCGAAAGTGGCGCTGGCCAGAAACTGGACCGCGTCGACGCTGCAGCTGTCGTTTTCGACGATGGCTACCAACTCTTCGTCCCGGGCGCGTTCGACATCGAGGTGCTCAAGGGCGGCAATGGTGGCCCGGTAGCCGATAGCGAGTCCGGGGCACAGGTGTCCGTGGAAGCTGACCAGGTCATCGAGTCCGGGATGTTGGGAAGCGTTCATGTTCCTATGTTACCAGCCTGCGGTGCATGCTGCGTACAGCCATTTCGGTGAGCAGTAATGTCGATCCCAGTGCCCAGAGGGCTTCGGGCAGCAATGAGGAGCTGAACCTGTCCAGCATCAGCGAACGGGTGATGTCTATAAAGCTCGTAAAAGGCAGCGCCCAGGCGAAAATCTGTATCGCTTCCGGGAAGCGGGACACCGGGAAGAAAGTGCCGCAGATGAACTGCGCCGGCAGCACAAAGCCCGCGAAGTAAAAATGGAAGTATTCCATCTGGGCGATGTTGGTGGTAACGATTATGCCCAGCGCGGCAAAATTGGTGGCGGCCAGAAACATGACCGCGGGGATGAAGACCGCCTGCCAGTGCTCGAGGACGCCGAGGGCCAGCAGGATAAACAGCACCAGGGTTGAGTTCACCAGGCCTCTCGTAGCACCCCACATGACTTCGGCCAGGCCGACCTCGCCGGCGCTCACAGGTGTCGAAATGATCCCTTCGAACGTGTTCTGGATGCGCATGCGGAAAAACGAGCCGTAAGTGCATTCGAAAGTCGCCTGCATGATGGCGGCGCTTCCGAGGATTCCCGCTGCGACGAACTCCAGGTATGGGACTCCTTCCATCTCATTGATGTAAGAACCGATCCCCAGGCCCATAACAAAAATAAACAGCACCGGCTCCGCCAGGGCCGGCAGGAAGTTGAACTTCCAGAGGGTGATGAAAACGCGGGCGTTGCGCTGCCAGACCTTGAGGAAGACCGGGGTTACCGAGAGGATTCCCTTACTCATGCGGCTGTCCTTTTCATAGGCGGATCTCCCTGCCGGTGAGCTTGAGAAAGACGTCTTCCAGGGACGCGGGTCTAAGCAGGCGCTCCATGGCGGGATAGGCGTCGATCAGTTCGTTGAATTCCGAAGAGGCGCTGGCGTAAAAGTAGAGATTCTGGCCACTGGTCTGGTGTTCGAGATAATCGAAGCGGACGGTGATGTCATGCGTAAGGGCGCGGTCGGCACGGATCTCGAGGACATAGGGAGCGACGTGGCTGCGGATGAGCTCGTGCGGGCTGCCCGAGTCCACGGCGCGGCCTTCGTCCATTATAAGAACCTCGTCGCACAGTTTCTGGGCTTCTTCCATGTAATGGGTCGTGAGGAGCAGGGTTATCCCCCTTTCCTTGAGGTCGAGCAACCGGTCCCAGATAAGGTGACGCACCTGGGGGTCCAGGCCGGTCGTGGGTTCGTCGAGAATAATCAGATCCGGGTCGTTGATTAGGGCGCGTGCGAGGATCAGGCGGCGTTTCATGCCACCGGAAAGGGCCGGCACCGGAGCGTTGGCCCGGTCGGTCAGATGCATGAACTCAAGCAGTTCGTGACAGCGCTTTGCCGCCGTTGGTCCCGGTATGCCAAAGTATTTTGCGTAGGTCTGCAGGTTCTGGCAGGTGGAAAGGTCGGGGTCGAGATTATTCTCTTGTGGTACCACACCCAGCCGGGCCTTGATTTCACGTGGGTTGTCAAGAACATTCATGCCGAGCACTTCAAGAGATCCCGACGTGGGTCTGACGATACAATATATCATCTTCATGGTCGTCGTCTTGCCGGCGCCGTTGGGACCGACCAGACCATAGCAGCGGCCGCGTCCGACTTCGAAATCAAGCGATTCCACCGCGACCACGTCGCGAAAGCGTTTATGGAGCGAGCTGGCCTTGATAATCATGTTCGAATCATAGCGGAGTTTTATTGCCGGTTACCATTCATCCTGAATCCGATGGCAGGGTTAATTCGTCATAAAAGAGGAATTATATATTTATACCCCTATATTTGATGTGAATACCAATGTCTGAACCAAAAAAAATAACATTGCCTATCGGCGGCATGACCTGCGCCTCTTGCGTGGAGCGCAACGAGAAGGCGCTGCGCGAAGTTCCCGGCGTGATCTCGGCCTCCGTCAACTTTGCGACCGAAAAGGCCACGGTGGAGTATATCGCCGGCGTACTTACGCGCGCCGAACTGGTCATGGCTGTGGAGGGCGCCGGTTACAAGGTGCTGGAGAGCGAGGAGGGTGAGCCGGGGGAATCCGAGGACTCCGAGGCGAGGCTCCGGCGGCTCGAGTATCGTAAGCTGCAGCTGAAGGTGCTGGTTGGAGCTGTGCTTTCCGTGCCGGTCTTTATCGGTAGCTTTCCCGAGCTGTTCGGGAATCTGGGACCGCTGAATAATATGTACGTTTTGTGGGCATTGGCGACACCGGTGCAGTTCTGGGTGGGATGGCAGTTTTACCGGGGGGCCATCGCCGCCGCCCGGCACAAGACCACCAACATGAACACGCTGGTTGCCGTGGGTTCGTCCTCCGCCTATCTCTACACGGTAGCGGCCATACTCTTTCCCTCGTTCTTCGAGGCCCAGGGGCTGGGCGCGCCGATGTATTTTGACACGGCGGCCATAATCATCACCCTCATACTGCTGGGCCGCATGCTCGAAGCAAGGGCCAGGGGGCAGACGTCCGAGGCGATTAAAAGGCTGGTGGGGCTCAGGCCCAAGACAGCCAGGGTAATCCGCGATGGCAAGGAAGTTGACGTGGCGGTTGAAGAGGTTCAGGTCGGTGATCTGATTGTCGTTCGGCCGGGGGAGAGCATACCCGTGGACGGCAAGTTGATGGAAGGCGCATCAAGCATCGACGAATCGATGATCACCGGCGAGAGCATGCCGGTGGAGAAGAAACCCGGTGACGAAATCATCGGCGCCACCATCAACAAGCTTGGCAGTTTCAGATTCGAAGCCACCCGCGTGGGCAAGGATACCGCCCTGGCGCGAATCATCAACCTGGTGCAGGAAGCCCAGGGTTCCAAGCCGCCGATCGCGAGGCTGGCCGACGTTATCTCCGGTTATTTCGTGCCGGGTGTTTTTGCCGTGGCCACGCTCACTTTTGTCATATGGTATTTATTTGGTCCTGCTCCCGCATTCACATACGCGCTGCTTAACTTTGTCGCCGTGCTGATTATCGCCTGTCCCTGTGCCCTGGGCCTGGCGACGCCGACCGCGGTAATGGTGGGCACCGGCAAGGGGGCTGAGGCTGGTGTGCTCATACGCGGTGGTGACTCGCTCGAGACGGCTCATAAGATAAATAC
Organism: Thermoleophilia bacterium; assembly: GCA_041658445.1. Lineage (GTDB taxonomy): Bacteria > Actinomycetota > Thermoleophilia > BMS3ABIN01 > BMS3ABIN01 > JBAZWE01. Next base: position 6,614 of record JBBAAB010000006.1, on the reverse strand, counting down.
GGTGGTGCTGGACAAGACGGGCACCATCACGAGGGGTGAACCCACGGTCACGGAGGTCATCACCGATGGCTGGGACGAAGAGCAGGTGCTGAGGTTGGCGGCGTCGGCGGAGCGAGGCTCCGAGCACCCGCTGGGCGAGGCCATCGTGAGCGGCGCGGTTGAACGGAAGATCGAGCTGGAGGATGCAACGGGCTTTGCGGCGATTGCCGGGCATGGCATCGAGGCGGAGGTAAAAGGCCACGACGTCCTGGTTGGCAACGCGGCCCTGATGGAGGATAAAGGATTGCAGCTCGATGGTTTTCAGAGGAGCGCAGAACTCTTGTCGAAGCAGGGAAAAACCCCTGTCTTTGTAACTGTTGATGGCCAGCCGGTGGCGGTTGTCGGTATTGCGGACACGATCAAGGACGGTTCACGCGAGGCCATATCACAAATGAGGCGAATGGGTCTGGAAGTGGTGATGCTCACCGGTGACAACAGGCGCACGGCTGAGGCTATCGGCGCTGAGGCCGGGGTTGACCGGGTGCTGGCGGAAGTCCTGCCAGAGGACAAGGCGCGCGAGGTAAAGAGGCTGCAGGAGGAGGGCAGAACCGTGGCAATGGTCGGAGACGGCATTAACGATGCGCCGGCTCTGGCGCAGGCGGATGTGGGCATTGCCATCGGCACGGGCACCGACGTGGCGATGGAGGCCGCGGACATCACGCTGATGTCGGGTGACCTGCGCGGGGTGGTTACATCCATCGCCCTGAGCCGGCGCACCATTAAAATCATCAAGCAGAACCTCTTCTGGGCATTTATATACAATATGTTGCTGATTCCCGTTGCGGCTGGTGCTCTTTACCCCTTTTTTGGTATCCTGCTCGATCCCATGCTGGCCGCGGGCGCAATGGGCCTGTCATCGGTGACCGTGGTAACCAACTCGCTGAGGCTGAGGCGTTTCAGGCCTTCTGCGGGCGGGTAGAAGCATTGACATCCTGCATGTGGCGGTTATCTTTCAGACAATTGGCGCCGGGAGAGTAGATGGACAAGTCTCGTGATTTTTACACCATAGCCCAGTTTTCCGACATCCATTGCGGAGATTCACGTTTTGACGCCCAACTGGCGGAAGCGCTTGTTTCTGAAGTCAACGACGCAAAGCCCGACCTTACCGTCGTCGCAGGAGACCTTACCGCGGACGGTTACCGCGAGCAGTTCGACGAGGCCAAGAGCTACATCGACCGGGTGAAGTGTGAACAGGTACTCGTTATCGCGGGAAACCACGACTGCCGTAACGTCGGTTATCTTCACTTCGAGGAACTTTTCGGTGCCCGGCATTACAAGACCGCCGAACTGGATTTCCAGCCTTGTTGCGTGCCGGGAGAGGAGGGAATCCAGCAGAAGGTAAAGATCCTGGCGATGGATTCAAACAAACCCGATCTGAACGATGGCGAGATCGGCCGCGACAACTTCACATGGATTGACAACGAGTTTCCCAACGAGCGGGATTACAAGATCTTTTTGCTCCACCACCATTTGGTCGGCATACCAGGAACAGGCAGGGAACGCAATGTCGTCTGGGACGCGGGCGATGTCCTCGAACGTTTGCGCGCCGTTGATATCAATCTCGTTCTCTGCGGCCACCGGCACGTGCCATACACCTGGCCGCTCGCGAACATGCTGATCGTCAGCAGTGGCACCGGCAGCACCTGGCGCACACGCGGCTATACGCAACCTTCCTATAACATGATCAGGGTTGATCCGGAAATGGTGACCATAACCACCAAGGTCCCCGGGGGCCCTATCGTTAAACGGGAGCGTTTTCGCCGCCGCCCACGGCCTCCCGTCCCGGAATAAACGCTGGGGAGCATATGATCCGCGCGCATATTGCCCCTCCCCATTCTTGACACTGGAAATGCTAGAATATAAGCTCTTCGCCTAAGCGTGGGGGAGTCCATTCCGGCGTTTCTTACCATCATCTGGATGGTGTTCTCCGATTGTAAACAAAGAGACAGGAGAGTGATGAGCATGGCTAAAATTTTCAGGTATCTTATGCTGACTGCGGTGATCCTTGGGTTGCTCCTGGCAACCACTGTGGCCATCGCCGGATGCGGAGATAGCACAACGACAACGGCGTCGAAGACGTCGTCTGTCAACAGCGCGGAAATTCTCAACGCCAGGGCATTGAAAGTGCTCAGTGCGAATCCAACCAGTGGTGATTACATCGCCGCCTCGATCTCCGGGACAAAGCTGGCGGCGAAGCTGGCCGACCCGGTTGAGAGCAAAAAGCTTTATCTTATGGATGTCCGCAAGAAGGCCGACTACGATGCCGGTCATATTCAGGGAACAAGCCAGGTCGATTTCGCCAAGTGGGCATCATCCGAGAACCTTGATACCCTGTCCAAGCTGCCTGCGGATACCAAGATCATTGTCATCTGCTATACGGGCAACACCGCCGCGCAGACGACTGCCGGCCTGAGGATGCTCGGTTATGACGCCGTCGCCCTCCAGGCCGGCATGAACGGCTGGGCGCAGTCGGCAACAACCGCGGCGACGGTGGCCGACCTGCAGAACACCAGCTATCCTGATTTCACGACCCCGGCAAATCCAGCGGCGCCGGTGCCACCGGCCATGACCCTGGACAAGCCGTCCGCGGATGACTACAAGGTGATCGCCGAGAAGGCAAACTCCGTCATGTCAGCGATGCCGACCGACGGTGATTTCGCCCTCAATACGGTCAAGGCTCCCAAGCTGAACGAACTGCTCGGTGGCTCCAGCAAGCCGTTCGTGCTGGATATCCGCAAGATCAACACCTTCAACGCCGGCCATATCCAGGACGCTGTCAGCGTTGAGTTCATGTCGGTCGCCCAGCCGGACAACCTGAAGCTGCTGCCGAAGGACAAGAAGATCGTCATCCCCTGCTACACGGGCAACACCTCGGCGCAGACCATGATGATCCTCCAGATGCTCGGCTACGATGCCGCCACGCTCAAGTACGGCATGATGGGCTGGGATGGATCGGGCAAACAGGATTACCTCGACACAATCCAGAGCGCGAATAACCCGGTAGTCAAAACCCAGTAATACGGTTTATAAAGCAGATCTGAAGGGGGGCGGCCGCAAGGCCGCCCCCCGCACATGTTCGCGTTACCATCCTCGCTTTAAATTCTTGAATACCTGCCAGTCTTTCCCTGAATCCTTTTCGTTTGAGCGGAATCATAAAAATACGCTACACTTAAATATAAAGTGGAATAAAGACAGAATAATGGAGTACTGATGTCCACCCCAGTTTCATTATCAGGGCATGAAGACGAGACAGGCGGCGCCGTTGACGCGGCGGCTCTCGATGAACTGATCATCGACGTTATCTCGCGTCGCGCGCTTACCGTGCTTGCCTCAACGCCACTGGATGAGGGGGAATATATCGCCCACGGTCTGTGGGGCCACGAGCTGGCGGCGCAGCTGGCCACAGTGCTGAGGATGCTGGATTATGACGCGGAGGCACTCGCGCACGGCATGGTAGGCTGGACCCGCACGCCGGCGACATATCTGTACCTGAAGGATATCCAGAAGGCGGATAATCCGCTAGTTTAGACGGCCCCGATGGTAACCGGCAGGCAGGTTGCCACCAGCTTCCGGGGATTACTGTTCCTCTTCAGGATCATCCTCGATCTCTTCTCTGACCTTGCGTCTGTCTTTTTTGCCGTACTTGCTTTCTGAATGGTAACCCGCGCCGCTCTGGGGCCGTCCGGCAAACGGGTCGCGCGGGGGCTTCGGTTTTTTTATCCCGGACCTTGATGGTCCGCGTTTCTTTTTCGATTCCGACATGGTGCACATCCATTCCTCGCTTGACGACACCCTCCCGCCCTTACTCCGGACGGCTGTCGAGTATAATCGTCACCGGGCCATCATTGAGCAGCTCTACGTCCAGCAGCACAAGAAGACCGCTTCCGATGGAGCTTTTGAGGATACCGGCAACCGAAACGCCGGCCCTGCTTACTCTGGACAACTACTCTCATCCCAAGGATTTTAATGCCAGAAGGCCAAAGTTGAAAGAGCGGACTTTTTAGAAGAGAATCCGCACAGCCGGATTCACCGGTTCTACCCATGCGCGGCAAGAAAAAAAACACGATGGTCAAGCGGCGGGATATTGTCCGCGGAATGCGGTTTTGCCGGCCGACCGGCAGCCGGGGCCTTCTGACGTGAAATCCGCGCTCCGCAACGGCAGCCTGTATATCCTCTGTGGCGCACTGATTACCGGAACGCTTTGGAATGGCGGTTACTTTCAAACATCCAGGTGGGTGCTGACGTTTTTGATTCTGGGGGCCGCCGGCTGGGAGCTTGTGGTTTCCATGGCGGAGGGCGGCCAGGCGCGCTCGCTGCGTTCACCCGCCCTGTGGTTGCTCACGGCGTTCGCGGTATTTGCCACCTGCAGTCTTTTCTGGAGCGTCGTGCCTGGCGATACCGAAAGGGAGGCCGCTCTGCTTCTGGCCTACGTCGCCGTTATCTTCGTGGTTCGCAGCAACCTCGTCCGTTCGGGTGCGGCGGCGCTGGCCGGTTTCAGCGCGTGGTTCGTTTACGCGGCGAGCTTTGTTTCAGCCTGGGGGATTGTTACTTACATCTTCAGGCTGGCGCCCTGGGCAGGCTTGCTGGACAACATCTACAGGGCGGGTTCGTCATTCGAGTACTCCAACGCCCTGGCCTGTTTCGGGCTCATGGCGCTACCGGTCTCGGCCGCCCTTCACCGGAGCGCCGGTTCGAATGAGCGGCTCGCATATGCCACAGCCATGACCCTGCAGGCGGCGGCGATACTGCTGAGTTTTTCGAGGTTCGGCATTGTGGCCCTGCTTCTGATGGCGCTCTACCTGTGCTTCACCGGCTGGCGTGAGCATATGGCGCTGCCGGTGTTTCTGTCTTTTACGGGTGCTCTGGCTGTTGCCATGGCATCGATGGTCGCTCAGGAATATCAGCACACGCTCGCCGGCCTGGCAGTTGTGGCTCTGATGCTGACAGGGTTTTTTGTACTGCAAAGGATTGCCGGGCAGGCGGCCATGAGCGCCGCCGGTCCATCCGCCACAAAGGTAGATGGAGGGTTTGCGAGAAGGTCAGGGTTCGCTGTCGATAATACCGCCGTTACGGGCGCTCTTGCGGCGGGGGCGTCGCTCGTCGTGCTGGCGGCTTTTCTGCTGATCGCCCGATTGGACAGACTGAGGGTCATTATCACAACCCGCTTCGTGGACGGTATGACGTTGAGACGTCTGCTTCCGCACCGTCTCGATACGTGGGCGGGCGCGGTGGAAGCATTCAGGGCGGAGCCTCTTGCCGGCTCAGGCCTGGGTTCCTTTTATTATGTCTATCAGCAGCACGTGCTGGCCGCGTATACGAAATACGCTCACAACCTTGTGCTGCAGACGGCGGTAGAGACGGGTCTGGCCGGCGCGGTTCTCATGGTCGTCTTTCTGGCATATGTTGTCGCGTTGATCTGCCGGAGGTTGATAACAAAAAGTGATGCTGTTATCAAAGCCCATGCAATTTCAGTCGGGGTGTTCATCGCGTTCAACGTTTTCGACTGGGAATGGTATGTGCCGGCGCTGACCGCCTGGTCCATGCTGGGCGTGGCATGCCTCGAAGGCTATGCGCGAATGGAAGATGAAGAAAAGGTCAACCTCGATCAGGCGAGCAGCAGGTCCGCCGTCAAAAACACTATGTAAACGATGCTGATTATTCCGTTCATCGTCATAAAAGCGGTGTTGATGCGGGACAGGTCCCTGGCGGAGACGATTGCGTTCTCATATGCAAGCAGTCCCGCGACAGTCGCAACCCCGGCGTAATACACAAGGCCGCGGTCGCCGACCTGGCCGATGACGACAAGCAGGCCCACCGCCAGCAGGTGAAAGATCCTTGTTATCCAAAGAGCGCTCGCCACTCCCAGTGTGGCAGGCAGCGAATGCAGTCCTTCCTTCCTGTCGAAGTCGATGTCGAGGCAGGCGTAGATTATGTCAAAACCGCCGATCCAGAACGTAACGACCCCCATGAGCAGGAACGGCTGCCAGGCCAGCTCTCCGGTAACCGCCACCCAGGCGCCTACTGGCGCCAGGCCGATCGTGGCCCCGAGAAAGACATGACAGAGGGAGGTGAAGTGTTTCGTATAGGGGTAGATGACGAAGGCGGCGATCACAATGGGAGAAAGGTACCAGGTAAGCCGCGGCAAGCGGGACAGCGCCAGCGTCAGCACGGCAAGAGAGACCGTGCAAAAGGCCAGGGCCTGGACCAGCGAGATCTTGCCGGCGGGGAGTTCGCGGCCGGCGGTGCGCGGGTTTCGGGCGTCGGTCTCGTAGTCGATCACGCGGTTGAGACCCATGGCCAGGCTGCGGGCCGCGACCATCACAAGTGTGATCCACAGCATCACGGCGGCGCCGGGGATCTCCTGCCCGGCGAGGAAAGCGCCCGCATAGGCGAACGGCAGCGCGAAGACGCTGTGCTCGATCTTTACGAATTTTGCGAACTGGACAGGTAGAGACGAGGGGCGTGCGCGGGTGTCGGTCGTTGCGGTCATAAGCGTCGGCTGCGGACCAATAGCCGGTCCTTAACCGAGGTCTATCCCGTAACGTAGCCACTTCTCATCGACCAGCTTTTTGACG
>JBBAAB010000005.1:0-19723 GCA_041658445.1 Thermoleophilia bacterium | reverse complement strand
TTTACTTTTATGTTTTCTAAAATACTTATAGCTAATCGTGGTGAAGTGGCTTTGCGCGTTGTCAGGGCTTGTAAGGAGCTGGATATTCCTTGCGTCGCTGTCTATTCAGAGGCGGACAGGGAATCGATGCATGTCCGTGAGGCTGATGAAGCTGTCTGCATCGGGCCCGGTCCGGTTATCGAAAGCTACCTGCGTATTCCGAATCTTATCGGGGCCGCCGAGATCACCGGTTGTGACGCGGTGCATCCCGGCTATGGCTTTCTGGCCGAGAATCCCGAATTTGTGCTGACATGCGAGGACAACGACATCGTTTTCATCGGTCCCGGCGCCGGTATCATGCAGCGCATGGGTGACAAGTCACTGGCCAAACAGACGATGAAGCAGGCGAGGATTCCCGTTGTTCCAGGCTCTGACGGGGCAGTGGCAGACGCGGCCGAAGCTTTGAGTCTGGCCGCGGAATACGGTTATCCTGTCATGGTAAAGGCATCCGCCGGTGGTGGCGGTCGCGGCATGCGTCTGGTCAAATCACCTGACGAGATGGAAAGCATGTTTAACATGGCCAGCAGCGAAGCGGAGACCGCGTTCGGCGACGGCACGATCTATCTTGAGAAAGCGATGATCGGCCCGCATCATGTCGAGATGCAGGTGCTGGCCGACAAGGCCGGCTCGGTGCTCACCCTCGGAGAGCGTGACTGCTCGGTGCAGCGACGCCACCAGAAGCTGGTCGAGGAATCACCATCGCCTATGCTGGACTGGGAGACCAGGCAGAAGATGGCCGAGTCCGCCATCGCCGCCTGTCGCGCCTGCGGTTACGAGAACGCGGGCACCATCGAGTTTCTCGTCGACGACGACAGGAATTATTATTTCATGGAGATGAATACACGCGTTCAGGTGGAGCATCCGGTATCCGAGATTGTGACCGGTGTCGATATCGTCCGCGAACAGATACGGATCGCGCGTGGCGAACTGCTTACGATGACAGGCTCGATCCAGCCGCGCGGGCATGCTATCGAGCTGCGAATCAACGCCGAGGACCCGTCGAACGATTTTCGGCCCAACACCGGCACGATCAGCAGATACGTGACTCCGGGCGGGCCCGGCGTCAGGGTGGATTCACATCTTTATGAAGGTTATACGATCCCCGTTTTTTACGATTCCCTGCTTGCAAAGCTGATCGTCTGGGACATGGACAGGCCTTCAGCCATACGCCGCGCGCTCAGGGCGCTGGATGAATATATCATCGAGGGACTTGTGACCAACAAGGAGCTTTGCGCCGAGATTCTTCGCGCGCCTGCCTTTGTTGAAGGAACGTATACGACAGCGTTCATCGAAGAGAACATGGAGCGATTGAAGATAGGGTAGTTATGGAAACGCCAACCATCTCACGCCGGCAGGCAAGACGGGATGCCATGGTCATCCTCTACCAGCGCGACATCGCCGGGGCGGTGCTGAGCGAACTTTACGATAGTCTAGAGAAGGACCGAGGTTATCCTCCCGCTGAATTCACCAGGGAAGATGTCGAGGGGGTAATCGGTGTCATGGAAGAGCTGGACTCCGCTATCGACCTTGTATCCGAGGGTTGGCCCGCACACCGCATGGCCGCCCTTGAGAGAAACATAATCAGGCTGGCGGTGTTCGAGATGAAGAACAGGGACGATATCCCCACTGAAGTCAGTATTGACGAAGCGGTTGAGCTTGCCAAGAGATACTGTTCGCGTGAAGCAGGTGCGTTGGTTAACGGAATTCTCGGCAAAATCGCAACGGAGGCGAGGGACAATGAATGAGGAAAACGCAGCAGACGGCTCTGAAAGAATTTCCGGAGAAATCCCGGAAGTACAGGATGCGGCAGGAGCGGATCCGGAATCGACCGCCGCAACCGGGACGCCGGCGGAAGACAAGAATCTGACGCGCGCGCTGGAGTCGACTCTTGACAGTTTGAGCCAGTCGATAGAACGCATGGAGGATCTCGTACGGCGGTTGGGGTCGGGTGACAGCGACTGGGAAGAGTCCGTCCGCCTCCTTGCGGAGGCCAACGAACTGGCTTTGTCCAGCAGCCAGCAGCTGGACCGGGCCGTACAGGATGTGATGTACGGCGCCGGCGATGAAGCCGCACCCGGCGAAGGTGCCCAGCAGAAGCTTCCGCTTAACCAAGAAGAGTAGTAATGGTTAACACTTTAATTTATCCCGATGAGCTCGTCAGGCTGGTCGAGGATTACATTGACGGCATGCAGTTCGGTGAAGACCCCGCGGTCGCGCCTCTCTGCGAGGCTATGCGTTATTCGCTGCTGGCCGGCGGCAAACGCATTCGTCCCGTGCTGCTCATGGCTACCGGTCAGGCTCTCGGCTGTGAACCGGTCAAGCTGCTGCCCACAGCCACCGCCATGGAGATGATCCATACATATTCGCTCATCCACGACGACCTGCCCGCTTTTGATGACGATGAGCTGCGTCGAGGCCAGCCGACCTGCCATGTAAAATATGGCGAGAACGTGGCCATCCTTGCCGGCGACGCCCTGTTTGCCGAGGCATACAGGCTGATCTGCGAGCGGCAGCAGGCGGCTCCGGAAACAAAACTGGCTGTCATCGAGGAGATATCCCAGGCGACCGGTGTAAAAGGTGTGGTCGGCGGGCAGATGCTCGATATCATGGGCGGCTCAGACGAGATGGATTCCCTGCGGCTCCTCCACTCCTTAAAGACAGGATGCCTTATCATGGCCTGCGTTCATTGCGGGGGCATACTCGCCGGCGTGCCGCCGTCCAGGTTGCAGGCGCTGAGGGGGTTCGCGGCCGAGCTTGGTTTGCTATTTCAGATTAAAGACGATATTTTGGATGTTGTGGGAGATACAGCTGTTTTAGGCAAGCAGGCGGGTACGGACGCGCGTCTTGAGCGCAGTACCTATGTGAGCGTATACGGTCTTGAGGAAGCCGGGCGCCTGGCTCTCCAGTCGAGGGACAAGGCGCTGGAAATACTCAAGGACACCGGGGAGAACACAGGTTCCCTGGCTGGAATCACCAACTATATCTACGAGCGCCACCGATAACTTATGTCGCTGCTGAATAACATCAACTCTCCGTCTGACTTAAAGCGCCTTGACGATCAGGAGCTTCAGGAGCTTGCCGTGGAGATTCGCACCTTCATGGTCGGCGCGGTCTCCAAGGTCGGCGGTCACCTGGCTCCCAGTCTGGGTGTCGTTGAGCTGACCCTGGCTCTCCATAGCGTTCTCGACAGCCCGAATGACAAGATCATCTGGGACGTGGGGCACCAGTGCTATGCGCACAAGATCATTACGGGGCGCTCCGCGGAATTCCATACCATCCGCCAGTATGGCGGCCTCTCCGGTTTTCCAAACAAATGCGAATCTGAACACGACATCGTCGGCACCGGGCACAGTTCCACGTCCATCAGCTACGGAGTGGGTCTGCAGGAAGCGATAAGGCTCGCGGCGGCGCAGAAAGAGCTGGCCGGTATTGAAGCGACAATAGAAGGTGTTCACGACAAGGTGAAAAGAGAGGGCATCGACGAGACACCGAGCGGTCACGTCGCCTGCGTCATCGGCGATGGGGCGCTGACCGGAGGCATCGCATACGAGGCATTAAACCAGGCCGGGCATTTGAAGACGCCGCTAATAGTCATACTCAATGACAACGAGATGTCGATCAAGCCCAACGTCGGCGCAATATCCCAGTATCTTCACAAGCTGCGCCTGGACCCGACGCTCTACAAGTTGCGTGAGGAGTTCGAACACGGTCTGGATAAGATTCCAGGCATCCGCGGCGCTTCGCGTTCGATCAAGGAGAGCATGAAGGCGTTTCTGGTTCCGGGCATGCTGTTCGAGGAGTTGGGCTTCGCCTATATCGGCATTGTCGACGGACATGATGTCAAGGCTCTCAGGAAGAGCATCAGGGCGGCCATGGAGATTGAGCGTCCGGTTCTCATCCATATCAAGACGACCAAGGGCAAGGGTTATGAGCCCGCCGAAGCGCGTCCGGATACCTTTCACGGTATCGCGCCGTTCACGATCTCGACCGGCGAGGCTATAAAAAAACCCGGGCCGATCACTTATACTGAAGCCTTCGGCCAGGGGCTGGCGAAGATGGCCGGGGAAGACGAGAAGATAGTCGCCATCACCGCCGCCATGTCCAGCGGCACGGGGCTGTATCATTTTGAGCGGAAATTCCCCGACCGGTTTTTCGATGTCGGCATAGCCGAAGAACACGCTGTGGCGTTCGCGGCGGGCCTGGCGATCGGTGGCTTCAAACCGGTCGTGGCGATTTATTCGACATTTCTGCAGCGCGCCTTTGACATGCTGGTGCAGGACGTCGCCCTGCAGGAGCTGCCTGTCGTGTTCGCGCTCGACCGCGCCGGTCTGGTCGGCGATGACGGTCCGACGCACCACGGTACCTTTGACCTGGGTTATCTGAGTCTCGTGCCCGGCATGACAGTGATGGCGCCGAAGGACGAAGCCGAGCTTCAGAACATGGTATATACGGCGCTGCAACTGAACGCGCCCGCCGCCATCCGTTATCCTCGTCTGGCCGGCCGTGGCGTGCCCATGCCTGAAAAGTTCGAGCCACTACCGGTGGGCAAGGCGGAAATCATCGACAGGGGCGAGGGGGCATTACTGCTCGGCATCGGCACGGGCGTGGGTATCTGCCGGCGGGCCGCCCGGCTGCTGGTCGAACAGAACGGTCTTCGCCCAACGGTTGTAAACGCGCGCTTCGTAAAGCCACTCGATAAAGAGTTGATTCTCAAGCTGGCCGCCGAGCATGAGCTGATAATAACGGTGGAAGAAGGAACAGCGATGGGCGGATTCGGATCCGCCGTGCAAAACCTGCTGGCCGAAGAAGCATCGACGCCGGTAAAGAGCTTCGCCATCCCGGATGCATTTGTCCCCCATGGCAATCGCAATAAACTCATGCACGACATTGGTCTGACGCCGGAGGCGGTTTCCGGGTATGTAGGAGAAAAGCTTTTGAAGAAGATCGTAACGGCGGAGCGCCGGAAGGTTTTCGTAGATGAATAGGCCGGAGTTGTCAGTCCGGGCCACGATGAGGTCCTGATTACGGGAGCGGGTCGGTTTCTGAACTTGTTGATGGATAAATGAAACAGCGTCTCGACACCATCCTCGTGCAGCGGGGATTTTTTTCTTCCCGCTCACAGGCGGCCGCGGCTGTCATGGCGGGGGAGGTAAGCGTCGCCGGACAGCCTGTGTCCAAGGCGGGCGCGATGGTGGCGCCCGAGGCCGAGATAACGCTGAAGGAAGAACCTCGTTTCGTATCCCGAGGCGGCTTGAAGCTGGAAAAGGCCTTCGAGGAATTTCCCATAGACGTCTCAGGCAAGGTAGCCCTGGACGCCGGCGCCTCTACCGGCGGCTTCACGGACTGTCTGCTTCAGCACGGCGCCCGCAAGGTAATCGCCGTGGACGTGGGCTATGGACAGCTGGACTGGAAGCTCAGGAACGACGCGCGCGTCGAGGTGCACGAGCGCACCAACATCCGCAATCTGACACCTGAGATGTTGTCCGAACCACCGGTTTTCGCGACATTTGACCTCTCATTCATATCTTTAAAGAAAATTTTCCCCGCTGTGATAAAATGTCTTCAGCCTGGCTTTGAGGCGGTTGCCCTGATAAAGCCGCAGTTCGAAGTCGGGCGCGGGAAGGTCGGCAAAGGCGGCGTCGTGCGTGATGAAGAGGTTCGCGGCGAGGTTGTAGCCGACATGCGAGACTTCATAATCGAGTCTGGATGGGAAGTACGCGGGGTTGCCGAATCGCCGGTTCGCGGGCCCAAGGGCAACGTAGAGTATCTGATTTACTTTGCTGATGGCGGAATGTCACCGTGACGCGTACGACCTGCATCAAAAATCTGTCAGAATGTCATAATAGACGAGGCAGAGGATCTTCCGGATGCTCGAGTTGCGTCTCATCATGACAAAAAGAAACATTAGATTCGGGGCTGGCTCTGCTTAAAAAAATTGCAATCATAACTCACCGTCGCTCAGACGCCACCAGCAAGGCACTTTTGCAGGTGCTTGAATTATGCCGGGAACTTTCTGTTGAAGCTGTTATCCCTCATAGCGAGGTCGAAAAATATTCCATCGCCGATGTCGCCAGCATTGCGACCGTCGTGCCCGAACTCGATAGCGTCGAAGTCGATATCGCAGTAGCCCTCGGCGGCGACGGCACCATACTAAGGGCTTTCAGCCGCTTTGCAGGAATGCAGACGCCGATTATCGGCTTCAATTTCGGGCGAGTAGGATTTTTATCGGCCATGGGTCCGGATGACATCCCCGCCGGTCTGAAATCAGTTCTTGAGGGAAATTATGAACTCATTGGTCTCTCTCTGCTCGAAATCGTGAATAAGGGAGAGAACCACCTGGCCATAAACGACATCGTAGTTCATAAGCCGGAAGGTGGTTCCGTCATCCATCTCGCCTACGCGATAAACGGGGTCGATTATGATTCCTTCCGCTGCGACGGCTTTGTTGCATCAACGCCGGCCGGTTCGACGGCCTACAACCTTTCAAACGGCGGCCCGCTGGTGACTCTGGCGCTCGATGCTTTCATTCTTACGGCAATAGCCCCCCATGTGCTGCGTTCGCGCGCGATGGTGCTGGGTCCCACCGACACGCTTACAATTCGCAATGACTCAAAAGGGTCCAAAGGTACGATATACGTCGATGGACGGCCGAGTGGCAGCCTGGCTCCGGGTGATGACGCTCTGATCTCCCTGGCCGCCAGCAGGGCGCAGCTGGTTCAGCCGCCGGGAGCCGATTTTTACAGGACCCTCAGGGACAAGTTCATAAAACCTTCAAGCTGAAGGGAAACTGCCAGTGCTATCCGAGCTATACATCGAAAATCTGGCAGTCATCCCCAGGGCTGAACTTAAGCTTTTGCCCGGCCTCAATGTGATCACCGGCGAGACCGGCGCAGGCAAGACGATTCTCGCGCATGCCATTTCACTTCTGCTTGGAACTCGCGCCGACAGTGGATTGATCAGGCCAGGCGCGGACGAGGCTACTGTCGAGGCTATTTTCAGCGTGCCGGGCGGTTTGTTCGCCGACATAGCCGCGGAATTCGACATCCCCGATGAGGAAGACCTGATTGTGCGGCGCCGCATCTCGAGGGAAGGGCGCAGCCGCGCTTTCCTCGGCGGACGCGCCACCACTCTCGCGGTGCTTGAGCAGGTGACCGGCAGGCTGCTTGCCTTCTCGGCGCAACACGAACAGCGCCGCCTGATGCTGGCATCACGTCAGCTTGACATCCTCGATGACTATGTTGGACCGCAACTCGCGGATTTACGCGACGAGTTTCAGATTTTGTATGACAGGCGCACCGGGCTTCAGGAGCTCCTGGATGAGCGGAAGCATGGCTCTGAGGAGCGTGAGCGGGAAGCCGAGCTGCTTAAGTTCCAGCTCGCCGAGATCGAGATGGCGGGCTTGTTGCCTGGCGAGGAAGAGGAACTGGAGGTGGAGCGGCAGCGGTTGCTGAGTTCACAGGAGCTGAGGGAGGCGACCGGAGAGCTGGCTGCCATCCTGTCCGGCAACTCGGATGGCGCGGGTTTGATGGACGCGCTCTCGCACGTGCTGTCACGACTGGAGATCACCGCCGGCATCGACGGGGATTTCGACGATTTGACCGCGCAGCTGCAAAAAAGTTTTTACGAGCTGGAAGAGACCGGCAGGAGCGCGCGCGATTACAGCGAGTCCGTGCTGAGCGATCCCGCCCGTCTGGCGGAAGCAGAAGAGCGCCTGGATCTCATAAGTCTGTTCAAGCGCAAGTACGGGAACTCTATTGAAGAGATTCTCGCGTATGCTGTAAGGGCGGGAGAAAATTTTGCATTGCTGACCGGCGTCATCGAGGGTGGCCCCGCGCTTGATTTGGAGCTGGCTGAAATCGACGCACAAATGCTTGAGCTTGCCGCACAGATGCGAGGGTTGCGCTCAGAGGCGGCTTCCCGTCTGGAGGAAGAAGCCGGACGCCACTTGCGTGATCTGGCGTTCCAGGATTGTGGTTTTGAAATACGTCTGTCGCGCAACGAGGGTGACGCTGTTATGAACGCGCGGTCGCTCAGGCGCAGCGGCGCAGATTCAGCGGAATTTCTGGTGCGCCTGAACCCCGGCATGCCACCATCACCACTCAGGGAGACCGCATCCGGCGGAGAGCTGTCAAGAATCATGCTGGCTATCAAAAGCGCGGTTTCGTCATCACGCGAATCGGCGACGCTCGTTTTTGATGAGATCGACGCCGGCATCGGCGGTGAAACGGGCGCGGCGGTTGGTGCCAAACTGAAAAGCCTGTCCGGCAATTCCCAGACCATCTGCATAACCCATCTTCCCCAGATAGCAGGTTTCGCCGACGCGCTTTTTTCCGTAAGCAAAAGCGTGGAGGGTGGAGAAACGGTAACCGCAGTTACGCGCCTCGAGGACGATAAGGTCATAGTCGATGAGCTCTGCCGCATGATGGGCTCAAAACCTGAAGACCCCAAAGCCCGCGGCCATGTCGCAAGCCTGCGTAAAAAGGCCACGAGGGCCTAGGATATGGGCGTGATAATCACATCCATGCGGCCCAAGCAATGGACGAAAAACCTGGTTGTATTCGCCGGGCTGATATTCTCACGCAATATCTTCACCTGGTCCATGCAATGGAAAGTCTGGGCTACGTTTGCCGCGTTCTGCGCCGTGGTCGGAGCCGGTTATCTTCTCAACGATATCCTTGATCGTGAAAAAGACCGGGTTCATCCCATAAAAAAATCAAGGCCGATAGCCAGCGGTCGGCTGGGAATCGGCAAGGCGGGACTGGTTGCCGTCATTCTTGTCATCGTGACGATTGCGGCCGCTTACTTCGTGGATCCATATCTGCCCGTATTCCTGGCAGCCTACCTGGTCCTGCAGGTCGCATACGCCCTGGTGCTCAAGCATCTGGTAATCATCGACGTGCTTGTGATTTCGGCGGGCTTCGTCCTTCGCGCGACTGCCGGTGCCGTGGTCATACATGTGTCCATTTCGCCATGGTTGCTCATATGCGCCATGTTGCTTGCCCTTTTCCTGGCTTTGGCAAAGCGGCGGGCCGAACTGGTCCTGCTGGAGGATGAGGCCTCCAGCCACCGGCGTAATCTTGAGCACTACAGTATCGCGCTCGTTGACCAGATGACCGGTGTTACCGCTTCGGCTACGCTGGTTTCGTACGCCCTTTATACGTTCACCGCATTCGATCAATCGCGGGGGATGATGATCACAATCCCCTTCGTTCTCTACGGTATCTTCCGCTATCTTTACCTGGTGCACAAACACCTCAAGGGTGGCTCACCCGAGCAGATTTTGCTTACGGATAAACCGTTGCTCACAGACATCCTGCTCTGGGCTGGAAGCGCGGCGGCTATATTACAATGGTTGGAAAAGTAAGGAGTGACTGAAAAATGAAATCCAAAGTTGCGGTTTTAAAGACGAATCCGGAATCGGTGGTTGAAGATTATGGGAAGCTCATGCGTTCGGTGGGCTACAGTGATCATCTGCCACAGGAAAAGAAGACACACATCAAGATAAACATCTCCTGGCACGTCTGGTATCCGGCCTGCTCGACGGCGCCCTGGCAGCTGGAGGGGGTCGTGAAGACCCTGCTGGATGACGGTTACGACAAGGATTCCCTCTATCTTACCCAGAACCGCACCGTCGTGGTCGATGACAGGGTGGGCGAGATAAACAACGGCCACGCGGCTGTCGCCGAGCGTTACGGCCTCGATTTCACGCGTCTTTATGAACCGCCGGTGGAGTGGGTTCGCTATGAACCCAAGGCGGAGATGCTCGTGCTCGACAAGGTATATGAGCATGACGGCATCCATATACCGGATATCTTTTTTGACACGAATATCATACAGATGCCCACTGTCAAAACCCACGTTTTCACGGGCACGACCGGTGCCATGAAGAACGCTTTCGGCGGCCTTCTCCAGGACCACAGGCACTGGACCCACAGCGTCATCCATGAGACTCTCGTGGATCTGCTGGCGATCCAGAAGGAGGTACACAGCGGTATCTTCGCGGTAATGGACGGCACCATATGCGGAGACGGCCCCGGGCCGCGCGCAATGGTGCCATTCGTCAAGGACTACATGCTGGCGAGTGACGACCAGGTGGCCATCGACGCGGTCGCCGCGCATATGATGGGCTTCGATCCAATGGACCTCAAGTACATTCGTCTGGCGCATGAGCGGGGCCTGGGCTGCGGCGATATCGACGAGATGGAGATCGTCGGTGAGGATATCGAAGAGGTCAACTTCCACTTCCATGGCAAGCAGGACACGTTCGCAAGCAGGGGGCAGAAGGCCATCTATCATGGGCCTCTCAAGCCGCTTGAAAACGCGCTGCTGCGTAGCCCCATTGTGCCGTGGTCGTACATGGCATCAAAGTTCTACCACGATTACTACTGGTATCCCTTTGTCGGCTGGCCGCGGGTGAGCCAGATGGCAGAGACCGAATGGGGGCAGCTGCTGCAGGAATACCTGCCCGAAGGAGCCGAACTGGAGCGTCAGGGCAAGGGGAAGGGCACGTTCCTGGCGGTTGCGGCGGCGGGGGCGCTGCTGGGAATGAGCGCTATGCACAGGGTAGCCCGGATGGCGGGCGGGAAATAGCCGGGGTTGTCTGAGGTCACTATTTTCGATGCCTGTGGGGAGCGGGATGAGGAGTTTCCGCTTCCACTGAGGTCTTCGACAGTCGTTGCAGCGGAAACTCCTCATCCCGCTCCAGGTGATTATTCGAAATGATGAAAAAACTCAAACGCAATCTGACGATAGGGCTGGCTCTCGCGGTCGGCCTCTATTTTGTGATGGGGCTTTATGCGGATTTTCCCAGCCTGGCCGAGGCTTTCAGGAGTTTCTCGTGGCAGTATTTTCCGATCGCTTTGGGTCTCGTTTTCGTTAACTATCTGATCCGCTTCATCAAATGGGAATACCTGATAAGGGTGCTCGATATCCGCATACCGGCGGTGCCGAGTTTCGTCATTTTCATGTCGGGGCTTACCATGACCATCTCTCCAGCGAAGATGGGTGAGGTCATGAAATCCTTTCTTCTCAAGGACTATCGTGATGTTCCCGTCAGCCGTTCATCACCGGTGATCGTTGCCGAGCGGGCGACCGATGTCATCGGCGTCGTGATTCTCGGCAGCGCCGGCACCCTGGCATACGGCTTCGGGCGCGAGGTACTGGCGATCACCATTGTGCTCATGGCCCTCTTCATCACGATCATACAGATCCGCAGCCTCTGTTTCAGATTGATACATCTTGCTGAACGCTTGCCGTTGATAAGACGCTTTGCCCACCATTTCGAGGAATTCTACGAGTCAGCCTATGTTCTGCTCAAGGCGAGGCATCTTGTTCCGACGGTCATCCTCAGCACCGCCGGCTGGTTCTTCGAGTGCCTGGCCGCCTATGTATGCCTTCGCGGTCTCGCCATGGACATAGCCCTGCCACTTGTGATGTTCATTTTTGTGATTTCCTCGCTGGCGGGAGCGCTCGCCATGATACCGGGCGGTCTGGGCGTCGCCGAGGGCAGTATGACAGGGCTGCTTGTGGCGAATGGATTCGGGAAAGACATCGCGGTTGCCGGAACGCTGCTTATCCGGCTTGCAACATTCTGGTTCGCCATATTGCTTGGATTGATCGGACTTTCGCTCTACGGCCTTATACCAGGCGGGGGTGCTGTGGACGGCCTTGAAAATCATGCCGTGGAAGAGAACTGATGGAGATCTTCAGAGGAGCAATTGACCTGATGTCATTATCATGGATATCAGGATGTGGCATATGAGACATGTTAATGAAATCTAGGATAAAGTTATCTTACAGAGCCAAGTATTCAGGAAGAATCCAGGGGGATTCATTGCAGACTCAGGCGGTCAGAACTGAAAGCGCGCGGCGCTATCACAACATTCGCATGGTTCTTATCTACGTGCTTGTCGCCAATGTCGCCGTATCGCTGGGAAAGGGAATCGTCGGGTGGCAGGCCCATTCCATCGGCATGGTCGCCGACGCTTTTCATTCCCTCATGGACGGCTCCTCCAACGTAATCGGGTTGATCGGTATCAGCCTGGCGTCACGTCCCCAGGATGAAACCCATACGTACGGACACTCGAAGTTCGAGACGTTCGCCAGCATCGGAATCGTCATACTGCTGCTGCTCACCGCGGTTCAGATTGGGGAAAGCGTCTACGGGAGGCTGACCGCGCCGGGTGGCACCGGGCCGGAAGTGTCCGGGGTCGCATTCGCGATAATGGGCGTGACGATTATGATCAACATATCGGTAAGCGTTTACGAACGATATCAGGGCAGAAAGCTCAAAAGCATCTTCCTGGTCGCTGACTCAAAACACACTTTGAGCGACGTATTCGTTTCAATATCTGTTGTCGCAAGTCTCATTGCCGTGAGCATGGGCCGTCCCGAAGTCGACGCGATTACCGGCGGGTTCATCGCCCTTGTCATCGCCTATGCCGCTTTCAGGATAATGAAAGCGGCATCGGTGGTGTTGCTCGACCGGGCCATGCTAGATCCCAAAAAAGTGGCGCAGGTATGCATGAGCCTGGAAATTGACGGCATGCAGGGGTGTCACAAGATACGAAGCCGCGGCAGCGAAGCCGGTTACTGGATAGACCTGCACCTTATCGTGGACCCGGATATGTCGACGAAGGACTCGCATAGCATAGCTTCGAAGGTCGAAAGAAGACTTAAGGATGAATTCGGAGAGGGAACCGACACTATCGTCCATATAGAGCCTGGGAAAAAAGTTCAGGCGGTAAACGGAACCGATTAGAAACAGGCCGGAGACAGGGCGCTACCGGATCAGGCCATCCTTGTAAAGGACCCTCTGACTGGCCAGCCTTGATTCGTATGCCCTGCCAGGCATGATGATGTTGATCTTTGCCCCCATCAGAAATCGCACCTCGAGGAATTGCCTTCCACCGAAATATTATATCTGCCAAAGCAGGGTCACAAGGCACTTGCAAGCAGGCCTGTTTGCCGGGGCTGCATGCGGCTGTGTTACAATTGCGCGCAGATGCAGTCAAAAAAACCGAGCAGAAAGCAGTATGAAAGTTCCCAGGATAGATAAGGAAAAATGTGTCGCCTGCGGTAATTGTGAGGAGATCTGCCCCGAGGTTTTTGAGGTGGACGAAGCGGCCAATATCTCGCATGTTATCGTCGATGACTTTGTAGGGCTGGAAGGCTGTATCGAGGCCGCCGTCGAGAACTGTCCTGAAGACGCAATTACATACGATGATGAGGATTGAATCCCGCCAAGCCTTCCGGAGGTAAAAAAAGGATGTTTTCAAGCAGCAGGTTCTGGTGATATAATCCAACAGTTAGGGCAAGCACGAACCTGATAGGGCGATAGATTGAGAGCAGGAAGAAAAAATTTATTCTTTTCCTTGAACCGGAGCCGCGCCTCCGGTTTTTTCGTTCCAGAAATTTCAAATCGCAGGGAAAGGCGGCAGACACATGGCTAAACACATTTTCGTGACCGGCGGGGTGGTTTCGTCGCTGGGCAAGGGTATCACCGCGGCGTCCCTCGGAAGGCTGCTGCGTAGCCGCGGGCTCAAGGTCCAGATGCAGAAGATGGACCCGTACATAAACGTGGATCCGGGTACCATGAGCCCATTCGAGCACGGAGAGGTGTTTGTCACGGAGGATGGCGCGGAGACCGACCTCGACCTCGGACATTATGAGCGTTACGTGGACGAAAACTTCACCAGTGACTGCAACTTCACGTCCGGTACAGTCTACTTCAGCGTTATCAACAAGGAGAGGCGTGGAGATTATCTGGGCAAGACCGTCCAGCTGATCCCGCACATAACCAATGAGATCAAGCAGCGAATCCATCGCGTGGCTGACATGGGCGGCGGTGTCGACGTGGTCATCACCGAGGTCGGCGGCACGGTCGGCGATATCGAGTCACTGCCGTTTCTCGAAGCCATCAGACAGTTTCGAATCGATGTAGGACGTGAGAACGCCCTCTATATCCATGTTTCCCTGGTACCCTACCTCGAAGTCGCGGGAGAGCAGAAAACCAAGCCGACGCAGCATTCGGTAAAGGAGCTGCGGGGTATCGGAATCCAGCCGGACATCATCGTCTGCCGTTCTCCGCGCCACATGAACAAGAGCCTGCGCGAGAAGATCGCGCTTTTGTGTGATATCGATATCGAGGCCGTGATAACCGCGGTTGACGCACCTGACATCTACATGGTACCTCTCATGCTTCACGAGGAAGGGCTGGACGATCTGGTGATAAGCAAGCTGGGGATCGAAGCGGCGGAGCCCGACCTCGCTGACTGGCAGGACCTTGTCGACAGGATCAACTCCTGCAAGGACAAGGTGCGCATCGCCCTCGTCGGTAAATACGTGCAGTTGTGGGACGCCTACATGAGCGTGATCCAGGCGCTCAAGAACGCGGCGGTCTTCCATAATCACGAGCTCGAGCTCGTCTGGGTCGATTCCGAGGGCGTATCGCCCATGTTGGTCGAATCACAGCTGCGCGACGTCGACGGGGTCCTTATACCCGGAGGCTTCGGCGTGCGTGGCATCGAGGGCAAGATCCAGGCTGTCACGTATGCCCGTGAGAACAATATCCCATTCCTTGGCATCTGCCTGGGGATGCAGTGCGCCGTGGTTGAATATGCCCGCAACGTGGCGGGGATGCCGGGCGCCAACAGCTCCGAGTTCGACCAGGGCACTCCCTATCCCGTCATCGACCTGCTGCCCGAGCAGAAGGGTGTGGAGGCCATGGGCGGCACCATGCGGCTGGGCTCCTATCCCTGCAAGGTGTCGCGTTCCGGAAGGGCCTCAAAGGCTTACGGCGAGCGCACGGTTCATGAACGGCACCGTCATCGCTATGAGGTCAACAACGCCTTAAGGCCAAAACTGGTCGAGGCCGGCATGAAGATCAGCGGCACCTCGCCCGACAAGCGTCTGGTGGAGATAGTGGAGTTGTCGGATCACCCATGGTTCGTCGCTACACAGTTTCATCCAGAGTTCAAATCGAGGCCGACACGTCCCCACCCGCTGTTTCGGGATTTCGTGGGAGCGGCGACCATGATGGCGCGGGCTCGCGTGGCCAAGGGATATACAGCAGCCGATGCAGCTGTGAAAACCGCGGGTGAAGTCGACCAGATCGAAGTTGAAGCGTCTTTTGAAGAACAGACGAAAGATTTAGTCGATGAGGCAAGATAGCATAGGCACGACCGATCCCCTCGTGGCGCTCTTCATCGAGCTTG
Source organism: Thermoleophilia bacterium (assembly GCA_041658445.1). Classification (GTDB taxonomy): domain Bacteria; phylum Actinomycetota; class Thermoleophilia; order BMS3ABIN01; family BMS3ABIN01; genus JBAZWE01. The sequence continues at coordinate 4,469 of JBBAAB010000005.1, read as the reverse complement.
CCAGGATACCCAGCCCCTCGGGGCACGAAAGGGCGGTCGTTGATTTTATAACCACGAGGCTGCGCGGCCTGGGGCTGGATGTCAAGGAGGGCGAACCGCTCTACGACAACAGCAAATCCAGCGCCGGCAACCTCTATTGCCGGATTCACGGCGACATGGATGGCGTAACCATCCTGCTTTCCGCCCATACCGATACGGTGGCATCGGATCCTGACGCGTATCCCGACCCATGGCTCGACGAGGGCGTCATACGCAGCCGCAGCCGCTCGGTGTTGGGAGCGGATGACAAGGCGGCACTCGCGGCCATACTCTACGCGGTTGAAAAAGTCGTGCGTGCGCCACTGCCGCATGCGGGAATAGAACTGCTCCTGACGGTGGGCGAGGAGGGGGGACTCAGGGGAGCCAAGGCAAGTTCGCTCGAAAACCTCGATTCGCGTTGCGGTTTTTGCTTCGACAGCATCGGACCCGTCGGTGATGTCATAGTAAAGTCCCCATCACAGAAAACAGTAAACGCGCTTTTCATGGGGAGGTCCGCCCATGCCGGCGTTGTGCCGGAGGAGGGCCGCAACGCCATCGCGGCCGCGGGCAAGGCTATCGCGGGCATGAAGCTGGGCAGGATCGATGCGGAAACAACCGCGAACGTCGGCATCATAAGGGGCGGCGACGCCGTGAATGTTGTCCCCGACAGATGCAGCATCAACGGCGAGGTCCGCAGCCATGATAATGAAAAACTCGAGACGCAGGTCGCCGCCATGGTCGATTCCATCAACCTGGCCGCCAGCCAGGAGGATGTCGATGTGGAAATCACTATCGTGGATGAGTTCACCGGTTTTGATTTCTCGCAGGGCGGAGGTCTTCCCGTCGAGCTTGCTGAAAGGGCGATACGCAGGATCGGCCTTACTCCTGGATATACCTCCACCGGCGGCGGCAGCGACGTCAATGTCTTTAACCTCATGGGTCTGCCATGCGTCAACCTGGCGACCGGGATGGAGAAGGTCCATACCCCGGATGAGTCCATCACCGTTGAATCCCTGTATTACATGTACGAACTGATCCTCGCGCTGGTAGACGAAGCGCAAAAAGAACTGTGAGCCGGCCGGCAAAGGGTCAGCGAAGGTGAGCCCGTCATGAAAAACCGCCGCCTGTCGTCGAGGCATGTCTACCAGGGGAAGATCATCAGCCTCAGGTTGGACGACGTGGAACTGCCCGATGGCAGCAAATCCATACGCGAAGTGATAGAACACCCCGGCGCCGCGGTTATCGTTCCCATAGATTCGAAAGGCAGTGTGCGCCTCGTGCGCCAGTACCGGGACGCGGCCGTTCAGGAGATGCTGGAGGTTCCCGCGGGCAAGCTGCATCCCGGGGAAGACCCGGCTGATTGCGCGCGCAGGGAGCTAGCCGAGGAGCTGGGGCTGTTGGCCGGGAAGCTCACCCATCTTGCGACCTTCTATTCTTCACCCGGATTCTGCGATGAGATTCTTCACGCCTTCATGGCTGAAGAACTGTCCGCAGTCGAAGGTGAGACCGACAGGGAAGAATTTCTGGAATCTGACTCACGGCCGCTGGAACCGGTGGGCGAGCTTGTGGCTGAACTTATGGATGCCAAATCGATAATCGGAGTGTTACTGGCCCGTCAGGCGCTTGGAAAATGCTGATTAATGGTATTATTAACAAATAAAATTTCGTCACTCGCGCGGAGAACACGCATATTGGAAATAGTTGACTGAGGGGTAAATATTGATAATAGGTGTTCCTTCAGAAGTAGAAGTCGATGAGTACCGGGTTGCCATAACTCCCGCGGGAGTGCGCGAGCTGGTTTCTGCCGGCCACACTGTTCTTATACAAAAAGGCGCCGGTGAGGGCAGCCGTCTTACGGACCAGACTTACGAGGCTCAGGGCGGCGAACTCATCGAGGACTTCCAGGAGCTGTTTGATAAATCAAAGCTGATCGTAAAGGTCAAGGACCCGTCGCCTGGTGAGGTCGCGTTGCTAAAGCCGGACCAGTCGATATTCTCGTTCCTGCATCTGGCGCCTCAGCCGGAGTTGACGAAGCAGCTGATGGAAACCGGCGCCACGTGTATTGCCTACGAGACAGTAGGGCTTCCAGGCGGCGCTCTGCCGTTATTGTCTCCCATGAGCGAGATAGCGGGGCGTATGGCCGCGCAGGTGGGCGCCTACTTCCTTGAAAAGATGATAGGGGGCAGAGGTGTGCTGCTGGGAGGCGTCCCCGGAGTTCCGCCGGCCAGGGTTGTCGTTCTGGGCGCCGGAATCGTGGGAACAAACGCCGCCAAGATCGCCGCCGGCATGCTGGCCGACGTTACGGTGCTGGACAATAACATCGATCGCCTGCGCCGGCTGCACGGATTCGTCTCGGGCCGTCTCACTACCGTCATGTCAACGGCGTTCACCATAGAGGAACACGTCACCGGCGCTGACCTGGTCATAGCGGCCGTGTTGATTCCCGGCGCCAAGGCGCCCAAACTTATCACAAAAAAACTGGTCGAGGAAATGGTCCCCCATTCGGTTTTTGTCGATGTCTCAATAGACCAGGGCGGTTCTTCCGAGACCTCGCGAATGACGACTCACAGCGAGCCGACCTATATGGTCGACGAGGTAATCCACTACTGCGTCGGCAACATCCCCGGCGCGGTCCCCATCACTTCGACGCACGCTCTTACCAACGCCACGCTGCCGTACATCCTGGAGATCGCCAACAAGGGCATCACCGCGGCTGTAAGGGATAACGAGGCGCTGGCCAACGGTGTTAACGTAATGGAAGGTAAACTCACAAACAGGGCTGTTGCCGATTCCGTGGGCCTGCCTTTTTATGAACTTGCGAATATCATTCCCTACAGGTTGTCGACTCCCCCGAATTTTTTGTCATAGCAGCAATAATAAACTCATATTTAGAGGATTATTGACTATCTTTCCAGAAAATGCTGCTCGATGGACATGATTGAAATAATAAATATCGAAAGCGAGACTCAGCATCATCTCATCGATGAGTTCCTGGGTTACGTTCAGTTCGAGCGTGGGCTGGCGGACAATACGGTCACTTCTTACCGCAGGGATTTGCGTCAGTACTGCAAATATGTCAAGGAACAGGGATCCACTGTAGAGGAAGCCGATATCGCAATGGTCAGGGCCTTCCTCGAGAGCCTCGGTATCAATGCGCGGCCCGCCAGTTCGACCATGGCGCGCAAGACGAGCGTCCTGCGTACCTTCTACCGTTTTCTCTGCCGCGAAGGTTTTGCGCAAAACAACCCGACCATTTCCCTGCAGTCACCCAAACGGGCACAGAAACTACCTACGGTGTTGAACCTGGCCGAGGTGCAACTGCTTCTCAGCCAGCCGGCCGGCAACAAACCAGGTATGCTGCGTGACTGCGCCATGATGGAGCTGCTTTATGGCGCCGGTCTGCGGGTCTCGGAGCTGACTGCTTTAAGAGAAGAAGATATCGACCAGGAAGGCGGTTTCGTCAGGTGCATGGGGAAGGGCTCAAAAGAGAGGGAGATCCCGGTGGGAGAGCCCGCGCTGACGGCAGTGGATACGTATACCCGCAGGGCGCGCCACCTGCTGGGCAAGGGCATCAGGACCGATCACCTCTTCCTCAACCGTTTCGGCCGGAGCATCAGCCGCCAGAGTGTTCACCGTATGCTCGTCCACTATGCCAAAGAGGCCGGGTTCAGCAAACAGGTGACGCCCCACACTCTCAGGCACAGTTTTGCAACCCACCTTCTGGCCGGTGGCGCGGATTTGCGCAGCGTCCAGGAGATGCTTGGCCATGCCGACGTCTCAACAACCCAGATCTATACCCACGTAAGCAGGCAGCGGCTTCGCGAGATCTACTATGAAGCCCATCCCCGCGCCAGGAAGTTCGAGCTCGGCGAGGACTGAGATCTTTCCTGTTTCGGTTCCGGGCAACACCTCAATTCCCAATACCAGAATTTTCTTTTTTTAACGAAAAGGCGGCTTAAAAGGGAACTCAGCCGCCCGGGGCGAAATGATAAGTCTATGCTCAATCCTCTCTGGTTAATATCACGTCGAAGGTTGCGGCGGCGCGTTCGCTGTCTGCTTATAACACTGGATGGAGTCGGCGTCGGGGCGCTCCCCGACGCGGAAGAATTCGGCGATGCCGGAGTAAACACCCTGAGTCATGTCGCCGAGGCCGTCGGAGGCCTGAGATTGCCTAATCTGGGCGCTCTCGGCCTGGGTAACATCCTTCCTTTGAAAGGTCAGCCTCCCGTGCCGCGTCCACAGGCTCTCTATGGCAAATTGCGCGAGCGTTCGCGTGGCAAGGACACAACCGTCGGCCACTGGGAACTGATGGGCGTGGTGACAAAAAAACCATTCCCGGTATTTCCGCATGGTTTCCCGCAGGCGGTGATAGAACAATTCGAGCGTGCGACCGGCAGGGAGGTTCTGGGAAACAGACCCGCCTCCGGCACCGAGATCATCGAAGATCTTGG
>JBBAAB010000004.1:0-20742 GCA_041658445.1 Thermoleophilia bacterium | reverse complement strand
GACGCGATGTCCTTCGTTACGAACTACGCGGAGCTTACCAAGCAGTCCCCTGAGGTACCGGTCCCGACATACCCCGCGAACGGCGCGACAGGCGTCAGCGTCGATGCGGTGCTGATGTGGGAGCATGACGGGATCGCCTCTGCGGACACCTACGATCTCGAGTGGAGCCTCATAGGCTCCTTGACCGGCAGCGTCCACAAGGTGTCAGGGATCGGCGCCAAGGCCTGCAACATCGCCGGTCTTCCGATAGGCGCCACGGTGTATTGGCATGTCAAGGCGGTCAACGCCTACGGCAACAGCGCATGGAGCGCGGTGAAGTCGTTCGTGACGACGGCCGATACTTTGATCTACTCCGACCCGGAGGAGCTCACCTTCAGCATGGCCGCCGATGACGCCACGCCCGACAAGAAGAGCCTGACCGTGTTCACGGGGCAGGATATGTCCGAGGAATGGACCGTCACGGTCAACGGCGACTGGATGACCGCCACGCCGGCCTCGGGCACTTTCGCGGATGCCAAGGTGTTCACGGTGGAGGTCTCGGTCAGCCCGCTCGGGCTCATCGTCGGGGAGAACTATGTGGGCGCCGTGGTCGTAGCCCTTGCGAGCGGGAGCAGTCAGATCGCGATACCGGTCTATCTCAAGGTCACCGAGCCGGTCGGCGGGGGCGACGGAGGGGACGGAGGGAGCACGGACCTGTTGCCGCCGAGCTTGGTCTCACCGGCGGACGGGCAGGGCGGGCTTGACATGGAGCCGTATCTGATATGGTCGGCAGCGACGAACGCCACCAGTTATGTGGTGCAGGTCGGGAGGGACTCGGCGTTCACGATGATATCCGTGAATTATGAGGTCACGGCCACGCAGTATCTGCCCCCGGCGCTCGAGAAGGGTGTGACATATTATTGGCGCGTGAAGTCGATCAACAGCGGAGGGGTGAGCGCGTGGTCGACGACGAGGTGGTTCGCGTTGAACCCGCAAGGGGACGATGCCGCGTCGAAGTGCTTCTTAGAGGTGCTGTTCGATTGACAGTTGATATAATAGGTTTTTTTTTCGGATTCATTCAGTGGAACATTGACTGCTTCGTTTTATACAGAACATTTCGATGACATTGACGCGAGGGCTCGGGAGGTGTATGCAGGAATGAAGTGGTATGCAGTTGGCGAGGTCCCTGAAGGCCTGTACCTGTATGGTGAGATGCAGTATTTATGGATGCATGTGACCGTGGAGCATGACGAAGTTTCTGAAAAGCTCTCAGACACAGGTTATGGCGCCGGAATTGGTTATGGCCTATATAAGATCAACGATGGACTTCCGTATTTCATAAGCTTTTCCTTTGGTGTTCTGGGAGGCGGCGAAGACAGGGAATGGGTATCCAGCTTTACATCGTCGTAAGCTGAGAGCTGAGGGCTGAGCGCTGAGAGCTCGTTACGAGTTCGCGAGTTGCGAGTTCGCGGGTTTGCGAGTTCGGCTATTTTTGCCACGAATGAACACGAATTAACACGAATTTCTTTTATTGTGGACGAACGATGACGGATGGTATGTGTTGTTGACTTACGACGCATTTGCCGCTCGTTGTCGTATTCGTGTTAGTCCGCCGTCATTTGCGGCCGTCGGCATGCGTCCGAGTTCATCGGCACACCGTTGGATGATGGAACATCTCCCCATAAATAGGGGGGCAGATGGTTGCTCCTTCGCGTTTTCATGGCGCGAATTGTATGGTAAATGCAAAAAGCTGTATGGTTTCCCATGCATACCCTTGTTGATCAATGATAGGGCGGTAAAACGGCAAGCGTAACAGATTGATATGGCTGATGTTATGTAATTCACCGTTTCCACCGCATAGCAGACAGTTGGCACTCAATTTGCATATATAAATAGACAAGGGAAATATGATTCCCTGTATACTTACGCTATAGTTACATTTATTGACCAAGAAGAAAGAGGCTGCCATGAGGAAAATTGTTTTGTTTGCGTTCATGGCCGCAATGGCGATTCCTGCATTGCTCGCAGGTTGCAACAAGGTCGGAGGAGGAGGTGGTGGTTCTTCCAATGACGGCGGTGGCGGATTGGACACAGGTGGCGGAGACGCCCTTGAGGATGGTTACATTGCACCCAACTTATGCTTCGACATTGCTTGCGGCGGCAGTCACACGATCGCATGCAAGCCCGACGGGACCGTATGGACATGGGGACGCAACCAATTCGGCCAATTGGGACTAAATACCACTGATGATAGCTTGATCCCGAAAAAAGTCCAGGGGTTGGCCAAAGTGATCGCCGTCGCCGCGGGTGACAATCACTCAGTCGCGCTCAGGGACAACGGATCGGTGTGGACGTGGGGGGCGAATTACGCGGGACAACTGGGAGTTCCCATCGAGGATTTTGCGCTCATTCCGGTCCAGGTGAACTTATTATCGAAGATCACCGAGATTGCCTGCGGTGCCAACATGACCCTGGCGCTGGCCGAGGACGGACTCGTATATTCCTGGGGCAATGACTGGTTCGGAGACCCATCCTCGTCGATAAACAGCAACACACCGAAGCAGATCCCGAATCCGCCTCCGTATTTTTTTACGGCAATAACCGCATCTGCCAAGACTTTCTATGCGTTAAGGGACGATGGCAAGTTGTTCGGATGGGGAGATGTGATCACGCCCCCAAACCCGCTGCCACCAACCGCAGGCTTGCCTGTGTATCCTCCGACGCAGATCAATGCGAGCGTTCCCATATACAGCATCTCCTGCGGCAATTACTTTTTGGCTGTGATCTCGTCAGGCAATAAACTTTACTGTCGAGGCTTGAACAATTTCGGGCAACTTGGCAACGGCACGACCGTGAATGGCGGGTTCGCAGAACTGGGGGATATGGAGAAGACTGCGATGGTAGCCTGCGGTAACGGATTCACGATAGCCGTAAAACTGGACGGCACATTCTGGGGGTGGGGAAGAAACAGTTATGGAATGTTACTGACATCGGCATAAGTTAGTTGACAAGATGGTCAAAATTGAGAGGCGTTGCGTGAAGAAAGGAACGAATTAGTTTTGGTCGATTCCGTATATTCCCCGTGCTTCGTTTTATCGCTTTGACAAGTTCTGATAAATTCCGCGGGCAGTAATTTGCTAACTCCTGCCATTTAATGTGGTTCCATATACCCTCAGCAGGATTCAAGTCCGGAGCATATGGCGGCAAATAGTAAACCTTTAGTCTTTGAGAGTTGCTTTTAATGAATTCTTTGACTATTGCCGATCTGTGCGTTTGTATCCTGTCCCAGACAAGAATTATCATTCCTTTAACGAGTTTCAACAAATGGCTGAGGAATGCGATTACATTATGACTCTTTACTGTTTTATTGAGCAACAGTTTCATATATATTCGTGATTGGGTTGAAACGGCTGAAATTGCTGACAGTTTCGGCCAGTTAAAGCAATGTCGTATTATTGGCGTTTGCCCTTCTACCGCCCACGTTCTTCTTATCAATGGGATAAGAGAAAATCCGCTTTCGTCAGCAAACACAAGTGTTGCGCGGTTTTTTATCGTTTTTTTTTACATATGGCCAGGTCGTTTTTACCCAGTTATTTATAATTCTATCGTTCCTTTCTATGGCGCGTTTTTGAGGCTTTTGACAGCTGAATCCAAGCTTGTGCAACAACTTCCTGATATGATCCCTATGATACTTTATCCCGAATTTCCTCCAAACTACTTCGCTAATATTAGCCGTGGTCCACATGTCAGTTGTATATCCAAATTCAACGGCTCCTTTCTTTAATATTTGTGGAAGCTCCTTAGAAAACACTATCATGTTGAATTTGGCTGGCCGTCCGGTTGCTTTCCGTTTCAATAATCCTTTTTTTCCAATGGTCTTATACTTTTTCAACCAAACGCTTACGGCTTGTCGACTTACATTAAGACTGGCAGCGATATCAATCGGTTTGATATCATTATTTTGCATCTCGACTGCCGCCAACCTTCTTTCTTCGAGAGCATTGAAATCTTTCTTTATCATATAAACTCCTCAATTTCAGTGCTCGCATTATATGATATTGTTGCTGGTTTGTCAACTAATTTTTGCCGAAGTCAGTAGGTCTGGGAAATTCGACAAACACATCCGTTCCCACCCAGATAAAGGAATTCAACAACTGCATAGCGGTCAGTGCAGGCGATTCGTTCGCCGCAGTTGTCAAGTCGGATGGTTCTGTATGGATGTGCGGTAATAATCTTTACGGACAACTCGGCATAGGCAACAACACAGACTCCAATGTGCCCGAGCAGATAAGCGGATTCAATATCATCAAATGATACCAGGAGTTCGCGAGTTACTGCGACAAGTTTCAAGATCCAAGCTCATTCGAGCTTTCAGCCATCAGCTCTCAGCTTACTATGAGCTTTCAGCAGTCAGCTATCAGCTTTCAGCTTACGACGTGGCGCGAGCTGAGTGCTGAGAGCTGAGTGCTGAGCGCTGAGGGCTGAGAGCTCGAAAAGCATTGACACGGGTCTGCATTTTGGTACAATACTGCCATGGAAACGGCTTGCTTTAAGAATCTGAAGTCAAGACCTGCCCCCGATACTCCTCCTGTCGTTGCCTTATGTCAGGGCACAGGCATCGGAGCTGTGAGGAGATTTGTGATCTGTTGCGCACTCATAGTTTCCCTCGTCATCGCCCTTGTCTTCGCCTGCCCGGTCTATTCCCAGCAGATTCCGTCAGAGGCCAAGCCCGATAATGGTAAAGCGACGGTTAAAGACGCGGATAACTTGTCCGTCGCATCCAAACTCATCAATGATTATTTCAAGGCAAAAGGGCTTGATGAGCGCGGCAAGATATTAGATGCCCTTGAAAAAACCGGCTTTATGCCGTCGGTCAAGGAACTTTCACGCATCATCAAAGAAACTGCGGTTTATCCGTCCATGGAGCCGTTGAAAAGAACGACCCGCAAAATCATGGTAAGCGGGAAGGAATATTCTTACGAATTGTCCCTACCTAAGGGTTACACGCCGAAGAAGGAAGAACCTTTGATCATCGCGCTCCATGGCTCCGGCGGGAACGGCTTGAACGCCCTCCATATCTGGCGCATATCTGAGGAAGACCAGGACGCGGAAAAAGAGAAGATGATCGACCTTATCAAACGGCAGGGGCAGAAGCCGCCGCCCAAAGGGAGCATGCGTGTCCGTTCGACACTTGAAACAGGGCAATACATCATAGCTGCGCCAACCTTGGAAAATGCGCCCGGCAAGGGTGTGTCTGCGGATCTGATGGAGCATCTGCTCCCCGTGTTGCTGGAGGACGTGGCGTCCGTCTGCAATATCGACACGAACCGTGTTGTGATCACCGGGTTTTCGATGGGCGGGCATTTCACCTGGGCCGAAACCCTGCATCAGCCGGATTGTTTCGCCGGCGCCGTCCCGATGATGGGCGCGTGCGACGACATGGGCGCGCTTTCCAACCTGCGATCGGTCCCGGTTTATGCCATACATGGCGATAAAGACAATATTGTGCCGGTGGAATTCTCAAGGAACGCGACCGCTGCGTTGACCGCGTTGAAATTCGACGTCACTTACCGCGAGATAAAAGGGCTGGGGCATACACTGTTCCCATGGGACAGCCCGGAATGCGCGAAATTGTTGGAATGGATAGGGTCCAGGACGCGCGATCCTTATCCAAAAAAGATAAGTTACAGATTCTCAGGACAATCCGCCGCGGTCAAGAAGATATACTGGCTCGAGGTTGTTCAGGGGCAGAAGAATGCTTTCACGGTTGAAGCCGAGGTCGTTGACAATGTCGTCAATATCAAATCCACCGGCGTGACGAAAGCGACGCTCTTGCTGAACTCGGAGCTCGTTGATTTCGCAAAAGACGTCATTGTCCGCGTGAACGGCCGCAAGGTTTTCAACGGCAGGGCAGATCCATCTTATAAATTCCTGCTTGAAAACTTCCAGGAATACAGTGATCCGAAGAGTCTGTTCACGGCCGGGATCACGCTGGACATGCGCTGATTTCGATGCGTTAGGGGTCAGACCCACTGATGTCCAAATTAGATATTCATTATTTATGAAATCTCCATGCAATAATTGGTATCTATGACCTTGTCATATATGGGGGATTTGAATTACGATACGACTTTTTTTGCCACGAATGAACACGAATTAACACGAATTACTTTTATTGTGCCCGAACGATGACGGATGGTATGTGTTGTTGACTTACGACGCATTTACCACTCATTGTCGTATTCGTGTTAGTCCGTCGTCATTTGCGGCCGTCGGAATGCGTCCGTCCCCCTCCGACATTTGTGTGAATTGGTGTTAATTCGTGGCTGAAATCCGTCAGCCGTTTGCGATAGTCGCTGCTATCAACACGAATACGCCATTAATTTGTCTAATTTGGACGGCAATGGGTCTGACCCCAACTCGTTTTTATTTGCTTTTATGGCCCATTTTATGCTATTATTGTGTACAATTCGGTGGAAGTTATAGTTGGGGTTAAGGAGCTTAAAATGCACTCGTCCGTAAGAAAAATCGCATTGCCTGTCTCGGCCCTCATGCTCTTCGCGTCGTTCATCTTCGCCGACACCTGGGAACAGACAACCACTGCGGATTTCAACACCGCCGGCAGTGCCGTCTCCGGCACGCAGGTGATCAGCGACTCCGTCAGGATGTCGCAGTCGTCAGGCTGGTGGCAGACCCCGGCCATTTGGTGGAACAGCGCCTGGCAGAACTCCAGGCCCATCACCGTCAACAACAACAGCGGCGGGGTTTTGACGGGCCATCAGGTGCTCGTCGAGCCGTTCAGGGACAGCGGGGATTCAATCGGGGATAATCTGAACTCCAACGGCCTGGTCGCAAGCTGGTCATTCTCAGAGGGCACTGGCGTTTCCACGGTCGACGCGTCCGGCAACAACTATAACGGCACGGTCGCCGGAGCGACCTGGAACGCCGCAGGCAGGTTCGGAAATTCCCTGAGTTTCTCGGCCGTGGGCGACAAGGTTCAGACCTCGGCGCCGATATTGACCGGCACCGGAGATTTCACGGTCGCGGCCTGGATATGTTCTACCACGGCCGGTGACGTTGATTACATCCAAGGGAATTACGGATTGACCAATTTCGGCGGCATCGAGTTCTACATTAACACGAATAAATTGAACGTCTATATCTCCAGTTCGGTCGTCGGCAGCTCGACCCTCAATGTCAATACCTGGTACTATGTGGCTGCAACGAGGAGCAGTGGCGCGATAAAGCTGTATGTCAATGGCGTGCAGGACGGCTCTGGGACGTTGAATGGCAACATAACCTCCTCGTTGAACTGGACGATCGGCAATGGGCCGGACTATACATCCGAGTCGTTCGAAGGGATGATCGATGAGCCCATGGTCTTCAATCGAGCCCTGTCAGCCGAGGAGATAGCAATGCGCTACGGCTCGGGCCTGGTCGGAAGCTGGCACTTCTCTGAGGCCTCCGGGACGGCGACCGGCGCTATCGCTGACATGAGCGGATATACGAACAATGGGACGCTCACCAACATGGCGGGTCCCAACGGTATCGTGAGCGGCGGTAAATTTGGTAACGCGATCAGCTTCGACGGCTCGAACGACTATGTCTCGATACCGAATGCGACGTCGTTGAACCTCGAGAGGACAAACGCCTTCGCATTCGAGACATGGGTGAAGCTCACGGACACGACCACGTGCGACATCCTCGGGAAGATGAATCTGAACGCCCCGTACAGGGGGATACAGTACACGGTGGTCAGCGGACAGGTGCACATCTATCTTGTGAGCACCTGGAGCACCAATACACTGGGCGTGAGGACAAACGAGACGGTCAACGATGACAGATGGCATCATATAGTGACCACCTATGACGGCAGCTCCAGCTCTACAGGCGTCCGAATATACATAGATGGAATACCGGCCACGACAGTGTCGCTGTACAATTCGCTCTCCGCAACAATATTGAACAGTGAAAACCTCACATTGGGCATGTACAACGCCGGTGCGTCCGCCACAAACGCCTACGCAGGCTTGCTGGATGAGGTCCGCATCTACAATCGGAACATCTCCGCCGCCGAGGTCTCCCTGCGCTACAACTCCGGCCTTCCCAAGGTCCGGCACGACTTCGCCGACGTCCGCTTTACCACATCCGACTCTGCTCAGGAGCTGAGCTTCTGGCAGGAGACCGACACGAGGTTCTGGGTGGAGACGGCCTCTCTGGGGATGGGCGACAGCCAGATCCGGATGTACTACGGCAACCCCGCGGCGACAGCCTCGTCCAGCGGCGCCGACACATTCTCCTTCTTCGATCATTTCGAAGGCACCTCCCTGGACACGGCGAACAGATGGGACGTGAACGCCAACATGCTCAGCTCCGTCTCCAACAGCGTGGCAAGCATATGGACGAGCGTGGCCAATTATTACGGGATGACCATGAAGAATGTCACCTTCGTCCCGTCCGACAAGGTGGTCATCGAGACCAAGTTCAAGAAGGACGGCGCGAGCGAGTCGTTCGGCAACAGTTTGTTCACGACCAACGGCTCGAACAGCGAAAGGTTCTGCTTGAAGGACAACCAGTCGCTGGGATGGGTCGTCCAGAACAAGAACAGCACTGACGGAGGCTGGCCGACCTCTCCCGTGCTTTTCACCATCTCCGCCAATACATGGTATATCGACAGGCTGGAGAAGCAGAGCGGCGACACCTTCAAAGGGATGATAATGGACTCGAATTACAACGCCTTGGGCACAAGTTTCAGCCGGACGGCTGCTGATTGGGGGGATGATAACTGGGGCTGGACCACATTCCCGTATAGCACGACCATAAAGACCCATTTTGATTGGATACGCGTCCGCAAGTACTCTTCTGTCGAGCTAACACACACCGCGCCCGGGGCCGAGTCGTCCTATTATCTCTCCAAAGCGAACGGCGGTACATGGAAGTACAACCGTTCGGTCGCCGTCAACAACAACAGCGGCGCCCTGACGGATTACCAGATGATGGTGGAACCGTTGCGCGACACTGGCGAGCCGCGCGGCGACAGCCTGTCCGGCTTCGGCGCGGGTCTTGTCGGTTCGTGGACGTTCTCAGAGGGGGCCGGCGGCACTACCGCCGATTCGTCCGGCAGTAACACCGGCACGCTCAATGGGCCGCCGACATGGACCAACGGCAGGTTCGGCAACGGGCTGAGCTTCGACGGCACCGGCGACTACGTCGCTCTCACTGCGACCAGCATCCCGACCGGGGCCAACCCGGTCATGTCTATCGAGGCCTGGGTGAACAACACCGGCACCACCGGAGTCCGCGGCATCGTCGGTATCGGCCAGGCGGCGACCAACGGGACGCACGTGTCGCTTTGTATCGGCGGGAGCGGTTCATTCGCCGGCGCGGGCAGCAACATCTGGGTGTCGCACTGGGGCGGCCCGTACGATTGGAACACCGGCTACGCGCTGTCTTCCGGCTGGCACCATATCGTCTATGTCTCCACAGGCGCGCAGGACAAGGTCTATGTGGATGGCGTGTTGGCCGCGACGCAGACCGTCGCCTTCACCGTGGGCGCGAGCCCGACCGTGCGCATAGGGAGTTGGGACGATAAGAGCGGGAGCTATTATTACTTCATCGGCACGATAGACGAGGTCAACGTGTATTCCCGCGTACTGACGGCCCCGGAGATCGGCATGCGCTACGGTTCCAGCCTCGTAGGCTCGTGGCACTTCTCCGAGGGTGTCGGGACCGCCGTGGCGGACACGTCAGGTTCGCTCAACAACGGGACTCTTTCCGGGGCCCCGACTTGGATCACCGGCCGTTTCGGGAGCGGCATGAGCTTCAGCGGCTCATCTGATGTCATGGCGATAACCTCCATCCCCTGCGGAAGCGAGTATGCCATAGAGACATGGTTCCTGTCACCTTTGCCCGCGTCAGTAAACGGGAACACGCTTACAAGAGGCGTCTCGTACGACCATCAGGTGTATATCGAGCCGGGCAGCAAGGAGCTCGGCGTCTTTGACAACCAGTACGGGACTGGATGGAGGACATCGGGTTATAACACCACCGCTTTGAGCGCGGGCTGGCACCATCTGGTCGCTTCGGCGTCAGGCACCTCGACGGTGTTCTACATCGACGGCGCCTATGTTTCCACATCTCCATTCAAGTCCAACGCCCAGATGTCCTATGTCGGCAACTACCAGGGCGGCAACCAGCAGTTTGGCACCATCGACGAGATGCGCATCTACAGCAGGGCGCTATCGGCGACGGAAGTGGCCGTACGCTACAACTCCGGAACGCCGAAGTACAGGCACGACCTCGCCGACATCAGGTTCACTAACTCCGACTCAACTCAGGAATATCATTACTGGCAGCAGACTGACACAAAATTCTGGGTAGAAATCCCGAGCCTCGTTTCAGGTGCATCGGCACTATGGTTGTTTTATGGCAATGTGTCGGCTTCTGGGGCATCATCGTGGAATAATACCTTCATGGATAGCGACATCTTCGCTGTTGAATTATCTGCTGGAACTAGTGCTAAGGGGTTATGGCCTTTTTCCGAAGGGAGTGGATCTTCTGTTTCTGATTCGAGCGGAAATGTGAATACCGGGACGACAGGCGGTCTGGTAACCTGGGCTACGAGCGGCAGATTCGGTAACAGCTTGAATTTCAGTGCCGGCGCCAGTCCTGGCGATGGCGGCAGTTCAGGGTCCTATGTTACGGTCAATAATAGCGCGTCTCTCAATATCACGGGTCCTATCACGTTGGAGGCGTGGATCAAACCAACAGCCACCGCCCTTTCCGGGGTGAGGTATATTGTCTGCAAATACGATGACTCCACAAATTGGGATGGGTATACCCTTTCTTTATCTAACGGTAAACCTGCCCTTACACTTTTGAAAACATACTCATCGGTCCAGTTCCAGACGGCTTCCAATGGAAGCGCCTTGGCAGCTAACCAGTGGTATCATGTTGCAGCCACATATGATGGAAGCACCGTTGTTTATTATGTAAATGGAGTTCAACACGGGTCTACTTTTTCATATACCGCCGGTTATGATCCCTGTACGGTGCAGATGCGAATTGGAGGACACAATTCCAACGCCACTTACTATAAATGGGATGGGCGTATTGACGAAGTACGGATTTCAAATGTTGCACTAAGTTCCGCACAAATAATGAATGACGCTGGAATTCGCCAATATTCGGCTATAGAGCCGACGCACTCAGCCCCGGGCGCCGAGGTTATGGGGTATTCCACTGCTGGAACATATACCTCGCCCGCCAAGACCACCGCCGTGAATGATTCCGAGATCGACGAGATATCCTGGACCACCTCAGGTCCCGGCATCATAACCATGCAGATTCGTGCGGGCAACACCGCGCCAGCTGGCTGGACCGATTCGGTTCCGGCATGGGAGGATGTGGACAACGGCGACACGACCATATCAGCGATAGGCAGATACATTCAGTACAGGGCGACCTTCACCGGCGGCGGCACCGCACCTGAGCCCGTGCTCGCCGACGTCACGATAGTCTACTATTCGCCGATCATACCGCCCGACAACTCCGTCTCGTGCGCGAGGCTCGCCAACACCTGGTACTCCACGCCAGGGTTCGTGTTCACAAACGACCTCGGCTTCAGCGCGAGCATATTGAAATACCATTACGTCTGGAACAACAGCGCGGCACATGTCTTCGATCTCAGCGAGAGCGTCTGGACGAACGGCGACCTCACGCTGAACGCCACGACGTCTGACACCTGGTATATGCACTCCATGGCAATTTCGTCAACCGGGGATCCGGCGACCTCCCAGGACCTCGGGCCGTTCAAGTTCGACGGCACCGCGCCGCCGACGGTGTCCCTGTCCGCGCCAGCAGCGGACGAGAACGTGACCGACCAGACCCCGTCCTTCTCATGGGGCGCTGTCGTCGACACGAGCGGCGTCACCTACACCCTTCAGATCGACAAATACACCTCGTTCATTGCGCCCGTCATCGAGGTCGATGCGATAGCCGCGACCTCCTACGGCCTGAGCGGAAGCGGCACGGAATTCCTGGTCGGCAACACCACATACTACTGGAGGGTCAAGGCCGTGGACGGCGCAGGCAACGCCTCCGCATCCTCCCTTAGGAAGCTCACCACTTCCACGGGAATCCCGCAGGTCGTCAATTCCACGACCGGCGTCGCATTTCCGGACGTCCAGTCGGCCATCGACGGCGCCGTCGCGGGCGACATGGTGGCCATAGGCGATTCTATAGCGCACGACATAAACCTGGTGATCGACACTGACATCACCGTCGAGAACGGCACCCTCGCGCCTTCCGCGGGTTTCGCAATGACAGGGCAGGGCCCGGCCGGCGGCGAGGTCCTCCGCAACTGCGTCATAACCGCGGGCGGCATCTCCGGCCTCGCGCTCGGCCAGAACCTCACCATCTACGGCACCGACCCGGACAATCCGGTGGTGCTGTTGAATTCGACGCTAGTCAACTGCGTCATCAAGCTCGGCACCACGATAACTGACTGCACCCTGGAGAACTGTTTCATCGAGGCCGCGGCGACGCACTTCGTCGACGTCACGGCAGGCGATTTCCATCTGTCCCCCGCCGCCACCGACATCATCGACAAGGGCGCGAACCTGTCATCCGATTTCACGACGGACAAGGACGGGGAGCCGCGCGGGATCAACCTGTTCGAGGTGGCGAATTTCGACGCCGCTTCGTGGGACATCGGCGCGTACGAGTTCCAGCTCGACAGCGCCTACTCGACCCCGGGCCCCGGCCCTGCCACGCCGCCGGACGCGCCGTCCGGGCTCTATCCGATCGACGGGACAGAATGGCTGCTGACGGACGTCACGGTGACCTGGTTCGGCACCGGCGCCTTGGCGACGGGTTACACCGTCGAATGGGGAACAGACCCTGCCTTTGCCAGCGGCGTCACGGCCGTCTCGTCCATCGTCGTGCAGTCGTACAACATCGAATCCATCCCGAAGGACGTCATTATATACTGGAGGGTCAAGGCCTCCAACACCTACGGCGACAGCGCGTGGAGCGACATCGCGTCGTTCTCCACGAACTACGGCGAGCTTTCCAAGCAGGCCCCGGCCACTCCGGCCGCCGTTTATCCGGCGGCGGACGCGACAGGCGTCAGCTCCGACACGGTGTTCATGTGGGAGTACGAGGGCGTCGCCCTCGCCACGTCGTACACCGTCGAATGGTCCATCGATCCGGATATGGCGGCAGGGCTGAACACGATAGCTGGGCTCGCCGATCCCGCGTATCAGGTGAACGACCTGCCTCTCGAGACGGCGGTCTATTGGCATGCCAAGGCGCTCAACGCCTACGGCGAGAGCGAATGGAGCGCGACGAGCTCGTTCACGACATCGGGCGAGGCGCTGTTCTTCGCGGATCCGGACGAGTTGTCGTTCAGCATGGCCGCGAACCACGTCACCCCCGAGAAGAAGAGCTTCAAAATCCTCTGCGGTCTCGCAGGCGGGGAGGACTGGACGGTCAGCGTCACAGACGGATGGATGACGGCGGACCCGGTTGCGGGTTCCTTCGCGGACGCCAAGGTTTCCACGATAGAGGTCTCCGTCAGTCCGCTCGGGCTCACCGTCGGACAGACATATGTCGGCGCGGTCACGGTCGCGCTCGACGACGGCTCCAACGAGATCGCCATCCCGGTGTATCTGGAGGTCACGGCCGCGGATGACGGAGGTGATGGAGGGGATGGAAGTGGCGGAGAGACCACGGATCTCCAGGCGCCGACGCTGGTATCGCCTGCGGACGGGCAGGGCGCGTTCGACGCGGAGCCGTATCTCGTATGGGCTTCATCGGCCGATGCGACGGGCTACATCGTGCAGGTCGCGCAGGACGCGGAGTTCACGATGATATCGGTGAGCCAGGAGGTGTCGCTGACGCAGTATCTGCCGCCGGCGCTGGAGAAGGGGGCGAATTACTATTGGCGCGTGAAGGCGCTGAACAGTTCGAATATAAGCGCGTGGTCCTCGACGAGATGGTTCACGCTGAACCCCGCGGACGAGAACCCGACGCCGAAGTGCTTCTTAGAGGCGCTCTTCGACTGACGACACACCCCCAACCCCCTCTTTATAGAGGGGAGCTCGGCGACGATGCGTACGCCATACCCTCTATTAAGAGGGGACAGGAGGGGTGTGTGCGTATAGTGTCTATGATTTCGTAATGACAAGGAGTCGGTCATGCATCCGTCATTGAAGAAGACCGCGCTGGGCCTGTCCGCGCTCGTACTGTTCGCCTCGTTTATCTTCGCCGACACCTGGGACCAGACCACCACCGCGGACTTCAACACCGCCGGCAGTTCCGCCTCCGGCACCCAGGTCATCAATGACTCCGTCCAGCTGGAACAGGCGTCCGGCGGGTGGCAGTACCCATCGACCTGGTGGAACATCCTGTGGCAGAACTCCCGTTCCATCACCGTCAACAATAACAGCGGCGTCTCCCTGGCCAACCAGCAGGTCCTCGTGGAGCCGTTCCGCGACAGCGGCGACTTCGTCGGCAACAACATAGCCAGCACCAACCTCTCCGGCAGCTGGTCGTTCTCCGAGGGCACCGGCACCTCGACCGCCGATGCCTCGGGCAACGGCATCAACGGCACCGTCGTCAACGGCAACTGGCACACGGGCAGGAACGGCAACGCCGTCTCGTTCAACGGCACCAACACCCGCGTCACCACCGCGGACAACGCCAATCTGGACTTCGGCACCGGCGACTTCACGATCGAGGGCTGGGTCAATTATAATTCCAACGGCGGCGTGATGCGCCTGATAAGCGCGGGGAGCCAGGCCGACGGCGCCAACAACATGTGGATTTTCGGGAACTGGATCTCCGGCT
The DNA here is from genome assembly GCA_041658445.1 of Thermoleophilia bacterium. Lineage (GTDB taxonomy): Bacteria > Actinomycetota > Thermoleophilia > BMS3ABIN01 > BMS3ABIN01 > JBAZWE01. The sequence continues at coordinate 5,913 of JBBAAB010000004.1, read as the reverse complement.
ACCGCCTGAACTTCGCCTACTGGAACGGCGGCAGTTACACCGACCTCGCTTCCAACACCATAACCATGAGCACCGGCACCTGGTACCACATCGCCTGCGTCCGTTCCGGCACCACGGTGTACTTCTACTTCAACGGCGTCGGCGTTGGCAGCGCGTCCATCGGCGCGGTCAGCCTCACCGGAGGCAGCAGCGGCGCCATCATAGGTGCTCGGTACTCCGCGAACGCCTCGACCATCATCGAATACATGAACGGGTTCATCGACGACGTGCGTGTCCATAAGCGCGCCATGCTGGCCGATGAGATCTCCATGCGCTATGGCTCGGGCCTGGCGGGAAGCTGGCACTTTTCGGAGACGGCCGGCACCGCGACAGGCACCACCGCGGACATGAGCGGCAGTGCGAACAACGGGACGTTGACCAATATGACGGGCCCGAACGGAGTCGTGAGCGGTGGCAGGTTCGGGAACGCGATGAGCTTCGACGGGACCGATGATTATGTGAACGTCCCATATACGTCGACCCTCGCCCCGACCGGACAGGTCACCTTCGAGGCGTGGGCAAGTCGCAGCGACTGGGTTGGATATGCTTCGAACACTCGTATCCTTTCAAAGACGGAGGGCGGCGGATATCAGATAGGCGTGAACGAGGGGACGATCGGCGCCGGCTATGTCGGTATCCTGGTCTATCGCAACGCTTCATATGCGGCTGTGAAGACGCCCCGTTCCACCCTCTCTCCAGGCTGGCATCATTTTGTCGGCACCTATGACGGCAGATACACGAAGTTCTATGTGGACGGCATGCTGGTGGATACGAACGATGCCGGAGCGTCGTACCTCATTACCTATGCAAGTAGCAACTCGTTGATAATCGGGGCCGAGGCCGGCGCTGGCGCGGTGGCCGCAGGTTCGTATTTCAACGGCCTCATCGACGAGGTGCGCATCTACTCGCGTTCCTTGTCGTCAACTGAGATAGCCTTTCGATACAACTCCGGGACTCCCAAGGTCCGGCACGACCTCGCCGACGTCCGTTTCGCCACCTCCGACTCCTCTCAGGAGCTGAGTTACTGGCAGGAGACCGACACGAGGTTCTGGGTCAAGGTGCCCACGCTCTCGACCGGAAACAACACGATCAACATGTACTACGGCAACCCGTCCGCGGCGCCGGCGTCCAGCGGAACCGATACCTTCGTGTTCTTCGACGACTTCGAGGACGGTACGCTCGGCAAGTGGACCCAGACCGGCGCACCCGGCGTTGGCTCGGCGTACGCATACGCCGGGAGGAGCGGTGGTAGGTCGTGGGGCGACTATCAGGTGAACTATATCCGCAAGACCGGATTGACACTGAACACTGGCACGATCGAATGCAACGTCAAGTGGGTCGGCGGGTTCGAGTACGCCGGCGCCCTCGGCACCAACGCCAGGCTCATCGGCATCAGCAACGCCGGCGCCAATTACAACCTCTATGACGGCACCTATCCGCCCGGCACCGCCATAACCAACAAGTCCGGCTGGCACAAGTATATGATTAAGATCGGCCCCACGAACACTTCCTACCATGTCGACAACGCGCTCGCGATGTTCATCACCGGAGCGGCCACGAACTCCAATCAGGTCGCCGTATATACCGGCAACGACGGGACGACGGGAGACGTGTACGTGGACAACGTGATTCTCCGTGCGTTCGCGGCGGTGGAACCCACCCACACCGCGCCCGGTACAGAGAGCCAGTACGATCTGTCCAACCCCAACGGCGGTTCGTGGGGGTACAACCGCACGGTCGTCGTGGCGAACAACAGCGGCGGCGCGCTCTCCGATTATCAGATGGCAGTGGAGCCGTTCAGGGACACCGGCGATTTCAGGGGCGACAATCTGTCCGCCTTCGGCGCGGACCCGGTCGGCTCGTGGGCCTTCTCAGAGGGAACCGGGGCGTCTACCGCAGACGCGTCCTCCAGCGCCAACAACGGCACGCTCAACGGACCGCCGGCATGGAAGCCCGGCAGGTTCGGCAACGGGCTCAGCTTCGACGGCGCGGGCGACTACGTCGCTCTTGCTGCGACCAACATCCCGACAGGGGCCAATCCTGTCATGTCCATAGAAGCCTGGGTGAACAACACCGGTACCACGGGAGTCCGCGGGATCGTCGGCATCGGCCAGGCCGCGACGAACGGGACCCATGTGTCGCTCTGCATCGCCGGAAGCGCGACTTTCGCCGGAGCGGGCAGTAACATCTGGGTGTCGCACTGGGGCGGGGCGTACGACTGGAACACCGGCTACGCTCTAACATCGGGCTGGCATCATATTGCATACGTTTACAACGGCTCTCAGGATATCGTCTATGTGGACGGCAGGCAGGTCGCCTTGCAGATCGTGTCATTCACGATGGGGGCCGCGCCGACCGTGCGCATAGGGAGCTGGGACGACAAGAGCGGGAACAACTATTACTTCATTGGAATGATAGACGAGGTCAACATCTATTCGCGCGTCATGACCTTGGAAGAGGCCGGCATGCGCTACGGTTCCGGCCTCCTGGGCTCATGGCATCTCTCCGAGGGCGGTGGGCTTATAACGGTCGATCACTCCGGTTTCAATAACAGCGGCGCCGTCACCGGGGCGACATGGACGGACGGCAGGTTCGGCAAGGGCCTGTCCTTCAACGGCACGACCGACTACGTCAACATCCCGAATTCGCCGTCGCTCGACATCACCACCGGCGACTTCACGGTCGAGGCGTGGGTGAACTCCACCACGGTCCAGAACACGAACTGGCAGGTCATCGCGTCCAAGGAGGACGGCATCGCGACGAGGCAGGGATGGAACCTTCTGCTTTGCGGCACCTCCGGCAACACGGCCAATCCGTACTTCGAGATCATGAGCGGCGGGGTCAACGCCTCTGCCAACGGACAGATCAGCGTCAGGGACGGCCAGTGGCACCACATCGTGGGCACCAAGACCTCTACGCAGGTCAAAATTTACATAGACGGCGCGCTCAAGTCCACCGGCAACCACAGCCTGGGCACCATCTCCAAGGCCATACCCGTCTGCATCGGGCGCATGTCGAACAACGCCACCAACTACATGACCGGCGCCATCGACGAGGTGCGCGTGTACGGCAGGGCGCTGTCAGCGGGCGAGGTCACGGCGCGTTACAACTCGGGCACACCTAAGCTCAATCTCGATCTATCCGATATCAGGTTCACGGACTCCACAGGGGCCACGGAATACACCTGCTGGCAGGAGACTGACACGAGGTTCTGGGTCAAGGCGCTTTCGATAGCGTCCGGAAGCTCGTCGATCAAGATGTTTTATGGCAATAGTTCAGCGTTGTCATCCTCCAACGGCCCCGGCACCTTCAACTTCTACGACGATTTCAACTACAACGACGTGAGCACATGGATGTCCGTGACAGGCACGGGATTCGGCGGAAGCGCACCCAACGCGGTCAACGGAAGCGTGCACAACATCGATACCGGTGCGGGCGTGTCCACTGGCGTCAAGAAGCCGTTCACCATGGGCTCGGCGGTCTGGGAGACGTCGCTCAAGCTCGGCGTGGCCCTGATCAGCGGCCACTACGACCGCACCGGCTGGGCCCTCATGTGGGACGGCTCGGGCGGCTTCTTCCCGATAAACAGCTACTGGGTGTACCTGTCCGGGCAGACCGACAACCAGACCATAAAGCTCGTCCGCGCGACGGCGACACAGACCGAGGTGGGCGTCATCTCCGTGTCCTGGACGCCCGACACATTGGAACATAAGATCAAGGTGACGCGCAATTCGGCGAACCTCTTCGAACTCTTCGTTGACGGCGTGTCCAAGGGCACGGCGACAGACGCGACCTGGTCTTCCCAACCCAACATCGGTTTCTGGGGGCTCGGCGGAGGCGGCGGGTTCACGAGGGACTTCTACTCCAACGACATCCGCGTGCGCAAGTACTCCGCCATCGAACCGGTCACGGCGGTGCCGGGGACCGAGGTGGCCGCTTACGAGACCTCGGGGACGTTCATCTCCTCCGTCAAGGACACCGGAATGAACAGCTCGGGCATCGACCAGGTGGACTGGACTGATTCAGGTTCGGGCACGCTCGACATGCAGGTCCGCGCGTCGAACACCTCTTCCGCGGGCTGGACCGGCACGGTACCGGCCTGGGAGACGGTCGACAACGGCGACACTACGGTGAACGCCAAGGGCAGATACATACAGTACAAGGCCACCTTCACAGGATCCGGCACATCGGCGGACCCGGTGCTCCTCGACGTGACGTTGACTTACACGCCGGCGATCACGCCGCCGGGCAACTCGGTGTCCTGCGACAGGGTCGCCAACACCTGGTACTCCACGGCCGTCTTCACTTTCAGCAATGACACCGGCTTCGGCGCGAGCATCACCAAATATTATTACGCCTGGGACAAGGTCGCCACGCACAGCTTCGACCTGTCGGAGGGCCAATGGAATGTCGGGGACATATCCCTTTCCTCCACATCCGACGGTTCATGGTACATGCACTATATGCCGGTATCCTCCACGAACACCCCCGGCCCTGACCAGACGCTCGGGCCGTTCAAGTTCGACGGCACCGCGCCTCCGTCCGCGACCCTCATGACGCCGGCGTCGGACGCGAGCGTCTCCGACTCGACCGCGTCCTTCGTATGGGACGCCGTGACGGACACCAGCGGGGCAACTTACGCCCTGCAGATATCGAAGACCTCGTCGTTCCTTTATCTGGAGACGGACATCGACGGCATCGCCGCCAACTCCCACACCTTGAGCGGAAGCGGCACGGAATTCCTCGCCGGCAACTCGATTTACTATTGGAAGATCGTCACGACCGACGGGGCAGGCAACAGCGCGAGCTCCCCCTACAGGAAGCTCACCACGACATCCGACCTGCCGCAGATCTTTGACACGACCACTGGGATCTCGTACCCCGACATCCAGGCGGCCATCGACAGCCCATTCACCATGGCAGGTGACGTGATCAAAATCGGCGACGCCATCGAGCATGACGAGAACATCGTCATAACGAAGGACGTGACGATAGAGAACGCCATCCTCGCGCCCACGAGCGGGTTCGCCGTGACTGGCCAGGGCCCATCGGGCGGCGAGATATTGCGCAATTGCGTGATCACCGCCGGCGGCATCTCCGACCTCGCGCTCGGCGAGAACCTCACGATATACAACACCTCCACCGTCAACCCCGTGGTGCTCGAGGACTCCGGGCTCCTCAACTGCGCCGTCAAGCTCGGCACCACAGTCACGGACTGCACCTTCGAGAACTGCTTCATAGACGCGACCACTGCCCATTTCGTGAACGCGTTGGTCGGGGATTTCAACCTGTCAACGGGCGAGACCGATCTGATCGACGGCGCGAAGGACCTGTCGATGGAGTTCACCGTCGACAAGGCGGGCGAGGCGAGGGGCGCGAACATACTGGACGTTCCGAACTTCGATTCTGGCGCGTGGGATATCGGCGCGTACGAGCTCAAGATAGACAGCGGCTATCTCACGCCCGGCGCGGTCACTGCCGAGGCGCCCGACAAGCCGACAGGGGTGTACCCGGCCGCCAGCGCCGAAGGGCTCTTGACCGATGTCACTGTGTCCTGGACTTACACGGGCGCGGCGGTCGCGGCGAGCTTCACCCTCGAGTGGAGTCCAGATGCGGCATTTGCCTCGGGCATCAGCGTCGTTACAGGAATAATAGCCGAGTCTTACTTGATAGAGGGACTGGACGAGGATATCGAGTTCCACTGGAGGGTCAAGGGCGTCAACGAGTTCGGCGAGAGCGCATGGAGCGACGCGATGTCCTTCGTTACGAACTACGCGGAGCTTACCAAGCAGTCCCCTGAGGTACCGGTCCCGACATACCCCGCGAACGGCGCGACAGGCGTCAGCGTCGATGCGGTGCTGATGTGGGAGCATG
>JBBAAB010000003.1:0-21570 GCA_041658445.1 Thermoleophilia bacterium | reverse complement strand
CGAGGTCGACCTCGTTGGCCGGGAGGGATGTCCAGGTTCCGACCTTATTCACCGGATCGTTGGGTAGCACGTAAGAGATTCCTCCGTATGGCCCTGTGGTGGCGTCGACGGACATTATCCGAAGTTTGAGAGGAGCGTCGGAGTCGTTCCTTAACCTCAAGGTTTCCGTGACGGTTTCTCCGGGAGAAGCATTGATTATAAAATATCCCGCTTTGTACGAGGCGGTACCCGGAGCCGGATCGGCTGAAAAAGGCATATCGGTTGATTGTGCCAGGCTTATATCAGTCTGGAGGGCTACCCAGATAAGGCAGCCGGGCAGAAGCAGGATAAATACAAGCAGGTATCTCCAGGGCCTCTTTCGAACCGCAAAATTATGGAAAAGATTCACTCGTTTATATTGTCGATAGCTTTTGATAGCTTCATCCTTTTTAGACTTCTTGATACGAAAGCGAACCAGCTCCAGAGTCCCAACGGATATTTAAACAACTTTAGAAAACAAGAGCAACAACCGACTAACTCTTTTGCAGTGGTATAGGCCGTGCAGAAAAAGGTGCGCATCGCCGATATTTAATATGGAATGGAAACATATAAGAGGGTTTTAGGGTGTTGACAGTTGATACCATTTTCAAGCGACTTCCTCGTTTCGTGGCGCAAGAAGCGCACACGGTATTTAATAATGTCAAATTATATAAGAATACACGGACAGGTGTGGGTGCCACATTATTCCTGGCATTCCTATCTCTTCTGTTCTCAGCTCTTTTCTTCACGAATGTAAATATCAAGACGGTTTTAGCAGACAAGAACCCCATCCAGGTAACGGACTCTGATCTTTCGGTAAGCGAAGCGCCGCGGTTTCTGGTCAGTGCACTCTTTGACGGAAACAAAATGAAAGAATTAAAGCAGGACTTCACTTGGGGCGTCCTGGCTGTTAACTTCGACAAATCTTCATATGAAGTTGGAGAAGATGTAAATGTTGAGATGGCTGTTCTAAATGATGGGGGGCACACCCTGTGCGACTCAAAGTTAACCATGGAGATTACAGCTCCCGATAGTCAAAAGACAACCCTGTCAACCGATGACGGATCTATTAAAATCTCCAAATGGTGCGCCGACAAGAGTGTCACCGACACACCGGACTACTATGCCAGCTACAAAACTCCCCTGGAAGGCAAGTATCAGGTACATTTAACGGCCGAAACGAAAAACGGAGCAAGGTCTATCGATGACTCGTTTTCCGTTGAGAAAAACGCCGACTTTGTTATCAAGAGAGCGGGCTCTATGCGTATCTATCCCCCGTCACACTATACAGCAAGATCTATCGTTTATGCCAACAAAGATGTCTCGGGCATAGTGACGGAAAAAGTCCCGAAGTCATTTGAGATATCGGGTATATCGGGAGATGGCAGAGTAACGAAGGAAGACAGCAGTACAAAAACGATCAGCTGGCCACTAAATCTTAAGAAGGGTGAGTCAAGAGAGGTCTCCTACACCTATGATGCTCCGGACATATCACCGGAGTTTTATCTCCTCGGCCCGGCGCAAATAGTCCAAGATAATAAAGTGATATTTGAAGAATCACGCCAGTGGCAGATAGCGTCAGATCCATCCATCAGTATTGCTGGAACATCAGATGCCACCGCTGGCAATACTATTAAAGTTGCTGTAAATGGAACATTGCAAGGTAAAACAACCACAGTTGGCGCCACTTGGACCATTACGGGTCTCATGGCAAATACCGGAGATGTTATCACCGTTTGGATTGATTCGGCAACGGTTGCCGAGCAATCTACGGCGGTAACCAAATATAATGGCACAAATATTACGGGAATGGTTTTGAATAAGCATGTTTTAACCATAGGCAGCAATCAAAATCAAAGTTTATCGGTCACAGATATGGGTCTCTACGATCATGATAACAATGCAACAATTATGCATACTGCAAACTTGTCTGTCTTAAACATTGATGCGGCGGGTTACCCCACGGGTACCTATACTGATGAGTTGCTTAGCGTCTTAGCCTCAAACACACTTACCTTTGGCACTACCGAAACCCTAAATACCCTTAACTTGACAAATGCAGGGACCATAACTTGTACAGGAAACACCACCTTAAATGTTTATGGTAACTGGGCAAATAGCGGCACTTTTACACCAAGTACAAGTACTGTGGCTTTTCAACTTTCTAGTGGTACGCAAACTTTAAACTCGGGGGGTACGGGGGCGGGGAAACCATTCAATAATATTGCTCATTCGGGAGCTGGTTTGTTGCAACTTATTACAAACAATATATCCATTTCCGGAGCTTTAACTAACTCATCAGGTGCTGGAAACTATGATGCCAACGCATATACGACAACCGTAACGGGGTTGACCACTGTTAGCGGTGGATCATACTTAGCCAGCACTACTACTCAAACCTTCAATGGCGGACTGACTATTAATGGTGGAACTTTTACCGGGTCGATTGGCGCTGTAAGTGTTTCTTCTAGTACTGCTACGGCTATGACGCTTTCTTCCGGAACCTTGACTGCACCCTCAGGAACATTCACCATAATAGGTAATTGGGTGGCGATTGGCGGTACCTTTACTCCGGGCACAAACACAGTTACATTTGGAGCCACATCGGGCACACAGACTATTAGGCATGACATAAGCCCGGGTTTCTATAATCTCACACATAATGCGGCAGGAACCTTACAGATTAGTAATACCTCCACCTCAACAGCGCTTACTGTAACAAATGACTTTACAAATTCTGCTGGGGCCTTTGATACCAAGAGTGGTTCAAACTATCCAGTAAGTGTAACGCGTGACTATATTCAATCAGGGGGCCAAGCAACAGCACAATCTTCTACAATCACGGTAGGTCGTAACTTTACGGCAGATGGGACAACTAGTATAACAGGTTATAATTCTGCAAGTGTTATTCTAAATGGTGCGGGAAACCTTGTGTATAATAATCTTTCTACTCCTTGGTCAAATGGATTTTATAATCTTACTTGTGGTCAGAATGGTTATAAAACAAACTTAAATGGTTCTAACCAGAACATAGGAATCTTACATAACTTGACCATAGGGTCAGGAGGGATAACAGAAACAGCTGACTATTGGACCGCAATAAGTATATCTGGCATCGGTAATGCATTGACGGTAGATGCAACAAATTCATCAGTCGCAATTGGTACTCTAAAATTCTATGGCAATGGTGTTGTAAGCCTCCCGTATTTGGTAAAAGGATACAATACGGGTATCTTAGTCGCTGGGGACAATGCCCAGGTCAGTCAAACTGGGGACATAACCATTAAAAATTATCCCGCAGCAGGAGGAATTTATAATGCCGGAGTTCGCATTATTGGAGACAATGTATCGGGCAGGGTAAGCAGTTGGATAACGAACGGCTATGGTTTAACCATGTGGGGAGATCTTGAGTTGGGGGTCGCAAGTGACACGGGCGGCAAGACACTTGATATTACAAACTCCAATGTCAACATAGGTGGAAGTTTCAAAATCTATGCAAGCACCGAAACATTCACCGCAACGGGCTCCACGGTGACAGCCAATGGTGCCTCCGGAACCCAACAGTATCAAACCCAGGGCAAGCCTTTTAACAATCTTGTTCACAACGCTACGGGCACATTGCAGCTCCTGACAAATAATCTGTCCGTGGGTGGAACCTTCACCAATTCAGCTGGCACTTATGATGCTAACGCCTTAACAACCACAGTCACGGGCCTAGCGACAGTCAGCGGAGGCACATACTCTGCTTCCACCAATACCCAAACCTTCAATGGCGGGCTGACGGTTTCAGGCGGGACCTTTACGGGAGGTTCGGGAACGGTGAATGCGACTAATGTCACTATTTCAAGCGGAACATTGACTGCTCCTTCGACCAATCTGAACATAAGTGGCAACTTGTCAAACTCTGGCACATTCACTCACAACTCAGGTACCGTCACCTTCAATGGTGCGGGGATATCTACAATCACCGGTAGCGCAACTGCTCCAAGTTTTGCGGTTACATTCAATAATTTGACGGTATCGGCAGGGAAAACGGTAAAGTTTGGCAACGGAAAATATTTCAAAGTTTTAAACAGTATGGCGCTAAATGGTACATTGGGAAGCCATGTTACCGTGACCTCTGTTGATGGTTTAAATAAATGGTACATAAACCACCAGGGAACGGAAACCATCTCTTATGTTGATATAGACCACTCGGGCTGTGACTACACAAATAGCCCGAATACCACAGATGTGACCATGACAGGGACAAACTCTACAAACAATGGCAATATTGAAGGCTGTTGGGTTTTTCCCTCAAATCCAAACTTGCCCTCTTCTCTGGCTCAGAAAACCTCTCCCGACGGCGTAAGCATCCCGGAGTCGGCGGCGGAGGCGGATTTTACACCTGACCTCGGATTTACAATTTCGGACCCGGATGCAGGAAATACAGTGAAATATGAGATCCAGGTTGCCACAAATTCTGCCTTTACTGCGCCGATTATTGATTATACTCATGGCAGTCTTTCAGCAAATCCGACCACGTTTACATTTACAATTGGAAGTTATGGAAGCGGGACATGTGCCGGTTCGTGTCCGTCAACCCTATCGGATCTCACCGGATACTGGTGGCGAGTGAAAGCGATAGACAACAGCGGTACATCATCTGCCTGGGTAGAGTTTGGCGTAGCGGGAACCATGGATATATACGTAGACTCCACGGCGATGATCGGCGGAAGCCTGAGCATGACTGCCATGACCGTAGGCGATTTTGCCGGAACAACTCTTTCCGGTGCGGCAACTACTAATACGGCGACACCAAGCAACTTCAGTGTCACTGACGCCCGTGGTACAGGTGCAGGCTGGAACATTACCGTCCAGGCCACGCAGTTCAAGGAGTGGGATGGTACGGCTTATGTCACAGGCGGAAAGACGTTGGCCGTTAGCTCGTTATCGATGCCGGCGCCGACCGTCGCCGCCAATGGAACCACCTCTCCGGTTCCCAGTATATTAGCTGGTCCCTATACTATCGATACCGGCGCGGCTGTGAAGATATCCTCCGCGGTTCTTAATACCGGAATGGGCAGGTACGACTACACACAGGACCCCGCCGGCCTTACGCTAAGCATTCCAGCGAATACTTATGCGACCCTATATCGTAGCGAAGTCACGGTCTCGGCAGTAAGCGGACCGTAAGAGCTCCTTCTTCAAGAAAGAGAAAAGGCCCAGTTATATAGCTGGGCCTTTTCTTTGTATTTTAGACAGCTACCCTAGAACAGCCCTATGATCCGGCCCGTCTCGACATCGATGTCCACGTCCACGGCCGCCGGGCGTTCCGACAGGCCGGGCATGGTGCTCATCGCACCCAGGATCGGGTAGAGAAAACCGGCGCCGATGCTCGGCCGGATGTCGCGGATCGGCACCCTGAAACCTGTGGGCCGATTCTTGAGATTCGGATCGTGAGAAAGCGAAAGATGCGTCTTTGCCATGCAAATCGGCAGCTTGTCGTAGCCGGCCTCCGTGAACTTCTTGATCTTCTCCTCGGCCTCAGGCATGTAATCGACGCCATCGGCACCGTATACCTTGGTTGCGATAGTTTCTATTTTTTCCTTGATGGAAGCCTCGTCCGGATAGAGGAACTGGAAGTTGCTGGGCCGGTCGCAGGCCTCTACCACGGCATTTGCCGCGTCGATGCCACCGTCGCCGCCATTGGCATGCACGGTGATCGGATTACAGGCCTCAGCGCCGAATTCGAGCGCCTTCTTCTGCACCAGTTCCACCTCGGCGTCGGTGTCGGAGGCGAAACGGTTTACCGTTACCACTACCGGGACACCGAACAGCTTCATGTTCTCGATCTGCTTTTGCAGGTTGGCGCAGCCCTTTTCGAGCATCTCCAGATCTTCCTTCTCCAGCTCGGAACGATCCTGCATGCGGCCGAAGCCGTGCATCTTCAGCGCCCGGATAGTGGCTGTGATATTCACGCAACTGGCGGCGAAACCGCCGTAGCGGCACGTGATGTCCATGAACTTCTCCGCGCCCAGGTCGGCGCCGAATCCCGACTCGGTGACCACGTAGTCGGCCAGTTTGAGGGCGATTTTGGTCGATAGCACGGAGTTGTTGCCGTGAGCAATGTTGGCGAAGGGACCTGCGTGCATGAATACCGGCCCATGCTCCAGTGTCTGGATCAGGTTCGGCTTGAGCGCGTCCTTCATAAGCACCGTCATGGCGCCGGCGGCGCCGATATCCTCGGCTGTCAGCGGCTTGCCGTTGCGATCATAGGCGAAGACGATGCGGCCCATGCGTTCGCGCAGGTCCTTAAGGTCGGTCGCGAGTGCCAGGATAGCCATGACTTCCGATGCCACGGCGATATCGAAGCCCGTCTCGCGCGGTGTACCGTTTAAGTATCCACCCAGCCCGACAACGGTCTGCCTGAGCACGCGATCGTTCATGTCTATGACGCGCCGCCAGCTGACTGTCAGCGGGTTGATGTTGAGCTTGTTGCGGCCTTCCATCAACTCGGTGTCGATCATGGCCGCCAGGAGGTTGTTGGCCGCGCTGACCGCGTGAATGTCGCCGGTGAAGTGCAGATTCAGGTCTTCCATGGGGATAGCCTGGGCGTAACCACCACCGGCCGCCCCGCCCTTGATGCCGAAAACAGGGCCCAGGGAAGGTTCACGGATGCAGAGAATGACTTTCTTGCCGATCTTCCGCAGCGCCTGAGCCAAACCGAGGGAGGTAACGGTTTTACCCTCGCCCCACGGGGTCGGTGTTATGGCGGTTACATCGATCAGTTTGCCGTCCGGCTCGTCCTTGAGCCGCTCAAGGATCGACATGTAATCGACCTTGGCCTTGTATTTGCCGTAGAGCTCGAGCTCGTCCTCGAGTATCCCGGCATCCGCCGCGATCTCGGTAATCGGCTTCATCTCCGCAGCCTGCGCTATGTCAATATCTGAGGGGACAGTAGTTCCAGACACCAAAGCACTCCTTTCAGCTTGAGGTTTGTGAATGAATGAACAATCTAAGAAATGGCATTATATGCGTAGAGGCGATAACCGTCAATCCTGCCGGCAATTATTTCGACATCGGGGGAAAATCGCCGTGCTAAACTGCCACCCTTGCGGCATCGTACACAACCGCGATCGGTACGCCGTGTTCCAGCGCTGCCGCGCGACAATCCTCGTACTCCGGAGAAATGGTGATAACCCGCTTCTTCCAGACCCCGATCTTCACCTGGATCGTACCGTACCGGGTAACGACTTTCTCTATCCGCCTTTCGAGGCAATGGCGCTCGACGTTCCCCACCCTGACGCCGAATGTTGACGACTCCGTAAACATCAGGTCGAGACTGCCTTCGACTTCCTCGACAGAACAGAGCACAGAAAGTACGACCCCGGGCCTGCTTTTTTTCATGACTACCGGCGTCATCCAGACATCGGCCGCCCCCTCCTCAAGCAGCCGTTCCCCAAGGAAAGCCAGCTGCTCGGGCGTGCTGTCGTCGATATTAGTCTCCAGCAAAACCTGCTGCTCGATCTCCTCGCCGACGCCCGCTTTCCCGGTACCACCGGTACGCTCACCCAGAATCAGTCTCAGCAGGTTAGGCCCCTTCGTCTCCCGCGTCCCCGCACCGTAACCTACAGGTCCGAGCTTCATCGTAGGCAGGTAACCGAAATAACGTCCAAAGTATGAAACGAGCGCGGCGCCCGTAGGCGTGGCCAGCTCCTGGTGCTCCGCCCCCTGCAGCACCGGGATGCCTTTCAGCAGTAAAGCAGTAGCCGGAGAAGGCACCGGCATCAATCCGTGTGCCGTCTTCACCGTCCCGGACCCCAATGCCACCGGAGAGCAATATACCTCTTCCGGTTGAAGCTCTTCAAAGAGCACGCAGGTACTCACGATATCAATAATGCTGTCGACCATCCCCACCTCGTGGAAATGGACCGTCTCCAACGACTCCCCGTGTGCCTTGGCTTCCGCCCTGGCCACGCGTCCAAAAATCGCGAGGCATTTGGAGCGCACCTTTTCCGACAGGTCGCTCCGCGCGATCAGTTCTTCGATATCAGCGAGGCTTCGTGGTTCCTGCGCTTCCACTTCGACGTTCACAAGGAACCTGGTGGCGGCTATGCCTGAAACACGAACACTATCGGTCTCTATCGTCCAGCCATCCATGTCAAGTTTGCCGAGTTCAGACCGGAGCAAATCCAGTGACCCCACACCCAAGTCGAGCAGCGCGCCGACAAACATGTCGCCGGCTACCCCGGAAAAACAGTCAATATAAAGTGTCTGACCAGCCATGGCACAGATTGTATTCCCCAATATGGAGCTATCTCAAGCCGGTTGCGTCAAATAATTTCAAAATGGACGGCGATCTTTGACCATTGCTTTTAGATTCGGCATTACCGCCTGCTCGCAACCGCGCAGGAATAACCGGGATTTCAGGGAATATCTTGGCATACCGCGAAGGGAAAACGGGGAGAAGACCTTACATGCAATACCGGCCACCAAAAAAACGCCTGGCGTATGGCGAACTGATAAATGATTCGTTCCGTATTGCCTGGCGTCACAAGATGTTGTGGTTCTTCGGATTGTTTGCCGGGGGCATGACGTCTTTTAACAGTCCGAATTACAGCTCCAGCTTCGACTCCTCGAACAATAACTACAGAAGCACCGGCAATTTTGATACCGGTTTCTCAGACTGGGTCAGCGCTCATGTAAGGCTGCTGATAATAATCGGGGTAGCCCTCGTCGCCGTGTACATCCTTTTCTGGCTGTGGTCCATTGTCTGCCGCGGCGCCGTCATCAACTCCGTGCGTGATCTCAGGGACGGCAGACAGATAAGCTTTAAAACAGCATTCGCGGGCGGCCGGCGCAGCTTCACAAAACTCCTGCTCTTCGACCTTTTCATTATCTTTATCGTAATAGGCATCATGCTCATTTTCCTGGCGCTGGGGATACTGATCTTCTTCCTTGCGGCATCCGGCTCGGCCGGAGTGGTGATTCTTTCAATCATGGGCCTCTCGCTGGTCCCCCTGTTTTTCGTAGGATTCGGCTATCTATCCTGCTGCAGCATGATCCTTTTTTACTGGGCGCCGATCACGCTCCTGATGAACTTCGCCCAGAGGGCAGTTATCCTCGATGACATGCGGCCCATGGAATCACTGCGCCGCGCATGGCACCTGATGATGGACAACCTGGGACACTGCCTCCTGATACTACTGTTGAGTCTGGCCCTGAGTACGGCCGCACTATTCGGTATTCTACTGGTTACCGCAGTGACTGCGATTCCGGCGATCATCGCCTGGGTAATCACGATCGGCCATTATTCGCTGATGAAAATAATCGTCGCCTCCCTGCTGACACTGATCCCGCTTGTGGTTATCGTGATAGCCTCAAGCGCCGCTAACACCTATTTCACTACATATTGGACGATCGCCTACCGCAAACTTACCGGTCAGGAGGGTGACGGTGGCATAAGGTTTCCGGCTGAAGGTCAATCACCAGTAGCCCCATCCGGGAATCTTCCGTATCCAGCACCCACACAAGGTACTGTTATCTCCTAATATTATTATTTTAGTTTGCTTATTAAGTTATTAAGTCCTGTCCCCCGTTTGCCGATACTTGGTCCGCTTCAGACACCTACGAAAGCGGGCAAATGGCTAGAGGTGGGGGACCTTCATTGCGGGGCAGGCTTGGCTTTCAGATGGTCGTGCCTACCTTGCTGGTAATATCGATGTTCTCAATCCCGGCGCTGGTGGCGTGGCGGGGTCTGTATGGAATATATGACGCGAATCCGGGCGCCGGTCAGGATTCACAGGCGCTCGAGGCTGTCAGCCAGCTGAAAACCGCCCTTTCCACCGTTCTCTTCAGTCTGGCTGCGACAAGTCTTGCGGGAATAGCTATCGCGGCGGTCATGGCCCGGCGCATAACCCGCCCGCTACGGGCTATTGATAAAGCGGCGGCGGCTTATTCTGCCGGAGACCTGAGCAGTAGGGTTGAGATCAGAAAAAATGATGAACTAACCAACCTGGGCAAGACATTCAATGACATGGCCTCCTCCCTGAACATGAGGACGGTTTCCCTCTTAAACGAGCAGAGCAAGCTGCGCTCGATACACCAGAGCATCACTGATGGCATCGTCGTCTTCGGCAACAATGGTTTCATAGTCTCCGCCAACCCCGCGGGTGAGGAGATCCTCGACTGCACGGAAGAACGGCTGGCCGGTTCAAGGAAAACAGGTATCGCTGAACTGGACCGGATTATGGAAAAACCGGAATTGATCGAAGCGGAGGACATGGTCGATTGCTGGGAGTATAACCAGTGCGGCCATAAGGAATGTCCGGCATACGAAAGCGATGACTTAAGGTGCTGGCAGCAATGCGGCACCCATTGTCACGACGAGATCCAGGGCAGCTTCATCCAGAAACGTGACGCCTGCGAACGATGCCACGTCTACAGGAGAAATGGTTGCGTAACCGTCGACGCCGAAGCGGATGGCAAAAGTTATTCCATCTACATCGGCGCCATCCTCGATGATGACGGGCTTGAGGAAGGACGACTTGCCGTTCTTCACGATATGACAGACGAGCGGCAACGTGCGAGACAGCTTGGCCTGCTCTACGAGATCGCCAACGCCATCGCTCTTACGGGCAGTATAAATAATTCACTGCATACGAGCCTGCAACTCTGCATCCAGGCCATGAACGCGACCAGCGGTTCGATAATACTGGTCGATGAGAATGACGAGCTTGCCATCGCGGCCCAGAGTGGGCTTCCCGATGGCATTCAGCAGGATATAACCAGCAACGTTGGTGATGGCATCGCCGGCTGGGTCGCCAGACATGGTGAGCCATTGCTTATCACCAACGACGACCCCGACCCACGTTTCGCCGGCGTCAAGAACATCAGAGACGCCGTCTGCATTCCCATCAGGGATGAAAACGGCATCGTGGGAGTGCTCAGTCTCAACGAACAAAAAACCGGCGCTGGATTCACAAAGGAAAGCCTGGATTTCCTGGGACCGGTCGCGGTACAGATCGGCATGGCCCTTTCCCGCACCCGCCTGCATGAAAATGTGGAACGGGAAAGGGTGAAGTCGACGGCCATCGTTGAGTCAATGGGCGAGAGCCTCTGCGTTCGCGCTCCGGACCGGACTATTCTGTTCGCCAACTCGGCGCATAAAAAGATCTTCGGGGACGACTGCGTCGGCAAACAATGCTACGAGGTATACGTAGCGAGTGACCACATCTGCCGCGGCTGCCCCCTCGACCGCTGCTTCGACAACGGCGACACCGTGCGTCGCTCCCACTTCGTCATGGACAGGATGGGCATCCGCCGTCAGCTTGAGACAACCACTTCTCCTGTTCGCGATGCCGATGGACGCATATCCAGCTGCATTGAAATCAGCAGGGATATTACCGAGATGCTTCGCATTCGCGACCAGGCGGAGAGCCGCCTTAACACCCTGACCACTCTTTTCCAGGTATCGAATACTTTGAACTCCAGTATGGATCTTGGCAGCATCGTGGACAATTTCACCGAATCCGCGATGAATGCGCTCAAGGCCTCTGCGGTATCACTGATGATGTTTGATGACAAAACAAACGACCTGGTGATCCGTTCCATCTCCGGGGAAACCAACGGCTGGGAACTGGGTATTGGGAAAACCGTCGACGTCAGCACGTACAGCCTCAACGGTCTCGTCTCGGGCGTGGGTCCGTTCTGCACTACAAACGCCGATCAGGTATCTCCCGAAACAGTTCCGCTGGCGCCCCCGGGATCACAATCAATCCTGGTCGGCCGCCTGTCATCCCGTGGCAAGCTCATGGGCCTGATTGTGGTATCGAGCCTCAAGCGGGGAGCTTTTTTCGAAACGGAAAGCATGGAGCTTTTTGTCGATATCGCTAACCAGGTGGCCGTCGCCATCGACAATGCCGAGATGTACAAGAGGCTTGAGACGACTTTCTGGAGCACCATCCGCTCGCTGGCCGAGGCGATCGACGCCAAGGACTCCTATACCAGGGGACACTCCGACCGTGTGGCCGATTACGCAGAGGCGCTCGCTCGCAGGCTGGAGCTGGAAGAGGAGATGCTGAACGCGGTGCGTTGCGCCGGATATCTCCACGACACCGGCAAGATAGGCATCCCGGACGCCATACTGCTAAAACCCGGAAAGCTCACCGATGATGAATACAGCCAGATCATGAGCCACCCGATATTAAGCCACAAGATCATCGAGCCCGTGGACTTCCCCTATGACGTGAAACCTCTGGTGATGCACCATCACGAGCGCATCGACGGCTTAGGTTACCCGGACGGCCTTGTAGGCGATGAAATCCCGCTGGGAGCCAGAATCATAGGTGTCGCCGACGCCTATGAGGCCATGACCTCAGACCGTCCCTACCGCAAGGCGCTAAGCCGGACCACCGCCATGGAAGAGCTGAAACGCTGTGCCGGAACCCAGTTTGATGTCGAACTCGTGGATACTTTCATCGAAGTGCTGACAGAAGATGACGGCGCTTCCATAGGCTATCTTGATTCAAGGGAATATGACTGAAAAAGCGGCGCGTCATGGCCATGATTGCCTGTAATTATATTTCCGCAAGTCGCGTCAGCGACTTTTTGGTTATAGCCCCAGAACCAGGTCCGCCACACTACCGGCCAGTGTCGCGTCCGGCGACATCACGACCGCCACGCTGTTTCCATGCTGCTCGACCGACCAGGCGCCGTCGACTGTCGAGAGTATGGGCGCCTTACCGCTCGTGAATACGAATTTTTCCCCGTAGCGTTTCTCAAGGCTTGTGCCCATGGCCGAGGAAAACTCATCAGCGTCGACGGAGCTGTCCCACGCAAGCAGCATCATCAGCAAAACCGAGCCATCAGGCCGCTGGTAATAACGGTATCTTCCCCCTCCCCAGCCCGCCGCCGCTCTCGTTGCCTGTGCTGCCGGCAGGTTCTCGGACAAAATGGTCTTGACATCGAACTCGCCCAGGGCATCCTCGTCCACAGACTCCCAATCGGTTCCAATGGTCCCGGACAGGTCGGGAACTACGACAGCGACTGGCTGTTCACCGGAGAGATACTTCTCGGGATGCATAACCTGCTCTGTCGACTATCCTGCAAGGCATGGGTCACCTCATGAGACAAGGTTATCTCGTCCATCACGTTCGCATCCTGGCTCTCACTTATAACCGCCAGATCCTTGGTCTCGCTATCATAGTAGCCTGCTATCTCTTCCCCCAGCATTATCGAGATCAGTTCATCAAGGTTTTCGTCGGGCTTGAGCAAACCGAGAGCCTTGAATACCTTTTCGTCTGCCTCGGCCTCTTCGGGCGGCATGCTTTTTTTCATCTCTTCCTCGAGTTCCTCTTTCAGCTGGTCGCGATTGAGATACTTCACCGCGATGTCGCTTTTTACCGGAAGACCCCGAATCCGCGACATGTCATCCTGGATAGCTTTTACGCCGGCGGAATCACGGGAAGTTGTGGAAGTCTCGGGTCGTTCTTCTGATGTGGTCATTACATCCGTGCCATCTGTCGCAGCTCCGGATCCACAACCGGCAAATACAGATAAGAAAAAAGTCATCAATAAAGGCAAAGCAGCCAGTGAACCGCTTTGTATAATACGTTTCAACATTTCTCCTTCAAAAGGAAAAGAGAGGGGATTCACAAATGATTATATCCGCCGGCAAACGGCGGTGAAAAAGCCGGTACCAGCCTGGAAATCGGTTCAATCCCGGGATGTCGGCTGCACCGGTGCAACTTTTATGTGCACAGTCAATCGGTTAGTATCACCCATGATAAATGGATATTCTATAGCACCGACTTGGAGGTTTTATGCCGTCCCTACATGATCCGCTGATCACGGATAAAATCGAACTCAAGAACCGCATCGTCATGCCGCCCATGGCTAACGACCTTTCCAGTCCCGAGGGTGAGGTCACAGACAGACACATAGAACATTACAAGGCAAGGGCCCAGGCGGACGTCGGACTTATTATCGTGGAACATAGTTACATCGTTCCCGAAGGTAAAATGTCCGTAAACCAGTTAGGCATTCATACAGACGAGCTCATTCCCGGGCTGACCAGGCTGGCCAAAAGCATACGCGAGGCCGGCGCCAAAAGCGCGATACAGCTCACTCACGCCGGCGCCAACACCACGAGCGCCGTCTGCGGATGTCAACCATCCGGTCCGTCCAACATTCCGGTTCCCGGCCGCGAGGAGAAGCCGCGACCACTGGAGAGGGAAGAAATCAGCACCCTTGTCGAAGCCTACCGCCAGGCGGCCAGGCGTGCCCGGGAGGCCGGATTCGATTCAATCGAGATTCACGGCGCCCATGGTTTTCTGCTGAACGAGTTCGTCTCACCGCATACCAACAGACGCAGCGACGAGTACGGCGGCAGCCTGGAAAACCGCCTGCGTTTCCCGCTGGATGTAATCACCGCGGTCAGGCAACAGGTCGGTGCCGGCTATCCCCTGCTCTACCGTTTCGGTGCGAGCGACTTCCTCCAGAATGGCCTGACCCTTGAAGAAGCGCAAAAAATTGCCCCCTTACTTGTTGATGCCGGCATCGATATCCTTGATATTTCCGGCGGCCTCTGTGGATCACGACCAAAAGACCTCAAGGACATCCAGGGCTTCTTCGTGCCCCTCGCCCAGAGCATCAAGTCCGTTGTCGAAGTTCCCGTTATCGCCGTCGGAGGCATTACGGATCCCGTGTTCGCCAATAGTTTGATCGTTGAGGAAAAAGTAGACCTGGTGGCCGTAGGCAGGGCGCTGCTGAAAAACCCAAACTGGGCCAGGGAGGCACTTGAAACACTTGCCGGATGAGACGGACTACTACCCCGAAGAAGTAGCGAGACATCTGACCTGGTCTCACCGCCCGCTGCAGGCGCTGCTGGAAGACTCGGCCCGCAGCCATCCGGACGTTCCGGCGACAGGTTTTTTTGGAGGAGTGCTTTCCTACAGGGTGCTGGACCAGGAAGCGAACCGTTTCGCCAACGGGCTTATAGGACTGGGAGTCAGGCCCGGCGACCGTGTGGCCATACATCTGCCAAACTCGCCGCAGCTGCTCATTTGTCTCTACGGGACGCTAAAGGCGGGCGCCGTCGCCACCATGGCCAACCCGATGTACGAGAGCCGCGAGCTTGCCTACCAGCTCAACGACTCCGGTGCCAGCGTCATGGTAACTCTCAGCCAGAACGAGATGCTGAAGAAAGCGATCACAGCTCAGCAGCAGGCGAGCCTCCATCACCTGGTCGTAACCAACATCAAGGACTATTTCCCACTGGCGCTTCGCGTCGCGTTCACGGCTTTTAAGGAAAAGAAGGAAGGTCATCGTGCGCACCTGGACAGTTCCCGCGCCCAGATATGGCTGATGGACCTCATGAAAAAGCAGTCGACCACAGCGCCTGGCGTTACAACCGATCCCGCTTCCACCGCTGTGCTGCAATACACCGGCGGTACCACCGGCCTCCCCAAGGCGGCGGAGCTCACCCACGACAACCTTGTCGCCAACACGGCCCAGGTGAAAGCCTGGATATACAATCTCAAAGAGGCACAGGAGAAGATGTTGATGGTTCTGCCACTTTTCCATGTGTACGCGCTCACCTGCTGCAACCTGTGCATCGACATTGCAGGCCAGGTTATCCTTTTGCCACGTTTCGATCTCTCCGAGGTGCTTTCCACAATCAGTAAACAGAAGCCGACGATCTTCCCGGGCATACCTGCAATGTATGCCGCGATCAACCATTCTCTTCTAAGGGGAGGGGGAGAAAATAAAGCGGATCTATCCTCGATCCGGCTCTGCGTCAGTGGCTCGGACCGCCTGCCGCCCGATGTGCAGGAGGAGTTCGAGCGACTCTCCGGTGGTCTGCTCATAGAAGGATACGGCCTCACTGAAGCTTCGCCGGTCACTCACGCCAACCTTATGTCCGGCATACGCAAGAGCGGCAGTATAGGACTGCCTCTCCCCGATACCGGGGTGAGGATAATCGATCTTGATTCTGGAAAAGACGTACAACCGGGTAAGGAAGGCGAGATGCTTGTCCGCGGCCCCCAGGTCATGAAAGGTTACTGGAACGAGCCTGAAGAGACAGATCGTGTTATCGACGAAGACGGCTGGCTGAAAACCGGGGATGTCTCCCGAGTCGACGAAGACGGCTTTTACTATATCGTCGATCGCAGGAAGGATGTCATCATCACAGGCGGTATCAATGTTTATCCGAGGGAAATCGAAGAGGTATTGAGCCAGTTTCACAAGATCGCCGAGGTCGCGGTCAAAGGTCTTCCCCATAAACTGAGGGGAGAGGTCATTAAGGCATACGTGGTCCTCAAGGACAATGAACAGGCAACCGCCGGCGAGATCCGCCAATTCGCAAAAGAGAAACTCGCCGACTACAAGGTCCCCCAAAAGATCGAGTTCATAAGCGAGCTCCCCAGAAGCACCCTGCGAAAAGTTCTCAAGAGAAAGCTGGACGAGAACGATTAATCCCCCCATCCTCCCGACATCACCTTCCCAGGCCGATATATTTTCTAAGGGGGAGGCCTGGGAGGAGAAAAAGTGGGGATTAATCTTGCAATTTATCCTGGGCCGCCGGGAAATAACCGTTGTCCGGTGCATCCATCGGAACCGCTCACAGGCATGTGCGGTTGCGGCACGCTTTTCTGTCGACAGTGTTCACCGTCGATGGTTTTTTGTGCGCGCTGCAACATGGAACATGAGCATTTAAGCCGCAACTCACGGACGGCAGTGCTTGGCCATCCAGGATATCATGCACCCGGCCGGCATGGTCACGCTGTTCCACAATTCGGGCACGTAACACACAAGCTGATACTGGAAGCACTGTTTATGACAGCGCTCCTGGTCGCGGTTCTGGCTGTTATCTTCAATATGCAAAACCAGAGCGTTTCCTTCGCCTCTGACACGAACACGGTCAGTTACGGAATCAATACCGGCAAGGACCCGATTCAGAAAAGCACGACCCTCTTCACCACCAATATGGAGCTTAACGGAGGGGTCGCTACCCTTACCAGCGATATGTCCTACTCGATCAGCGCCAAGGTCGAGAGCGCAAAACGATATAATGACTCCATCAGCGAGGCCGTACCATATGACCTGCTGCTGGCCTGGGGCAAGATTGCTGATACTGAAGTTGACGGCAAGCTGGACTGGGACCAGTCCGACCGTCAGGGTATGGTTTCGGGATCATTGGGGGGTTCGGGAGCAGATGTGAGTTCCGAATATGTCATCACTCATGTCAGCAATAACCATCTGGTTCCGGCAACAGATAATATCCGCAAGGCGATGGCGACAATCGAAGCAGGCGATATCGTACGTATCGATGGCCGGCTGGTGAACGTCCGGCTGAAAACGGATGACAGCCGTGTCCTGACGGTGAACACGAGCAAGAAAAGATCCGATCAGGGCGATGGCGCGTGTGAGATCATCTATGTAGAAGAACTCAGCATCAACGGTCTTTCATACTAGACCGAACGTTTTCAGTACTCCCTGCCACCTCTGTCTACTGCCTCCCTCTTCCAAACCACGCTGGCCCCTACTATAATCTTCAAATCATGCAGATAAAAATCGATGCCATATGCAAGGAATTCGATATCAGGGCCGAGGAGATATTCGCCTTCATGGACGAGGAGAATATCCATATCGGCGGCAGCCTGATGCACGATATCGCCATCGACATGACCGACTTCCGCAAGTTCGTCGAATACTGGCGGCGTCAGCTGAAACTGAAGATCGATCAGGCTGAACGCGACCTCGACCAGCTCGACAGCAAGGTTGATGGCTTTATCCACTCCCTTAAGGGCTGGTAGCTTGGCGAAAAACCGGGAAGACTTGAAGTAGAGTCAGGAAGGCTATTTCCCGGAGGTGCGTGAGGGCTTCAGTCGGGACAGGGGAAACAGCTGCTGACATCAAAATAATATTGCCTGCGCTCGGAACCCTTGCTACATTCGGCGGCGATGACATCGTAATGCCGGCCATCCCGTTCTACTACCGTGACGTGGGCCTTGCGGTAATGTCCGTCTACACCGCAGGATGACCGGTTCATGATATCCCGCTCCTCACCGATGCTGCCTACCTTGATGGCGTCATCGAAATAATTGCCTCCGGACGACAGGGTCGATGTTCCCGTGGTAGTTGCAGAACCACAGGCAAACGTGCCCATGGCGACAACAAACACCACCGTCAAGCAAGATATTATCCGCATCGCATTGTTAACACATGACTGCATTATTGATTTCAATTTACCACATGGGAATCAACCCGTGTAGGCAGGGTGGAGTCTTGACCCCGGGCAGTGCGGCGCGAGGCACGGTCATTAGGCGTTTGTTTGCCTTGGGCTTCATCTGATAATCTTTCGTACTTCGGCATAACAACCCAATAAAACCTGAACATTTTGCGAGGCGCCTGGTGCTTGTGGGAGAAGAAAAAGCATGGGAGAAACTGGAGGCGGTAGACCCGGTCACGGCATCGGAAAATGCCCTGGCCGAATACTGGGAGGACGATGATGTCTTTGTAGTCCCGGTTTTCAGCCAGGCTTACCTGGTAAACGTGGACGAGCGGAAAGTGAAGGAAATCGGGGTTCACGGCTTCCATCTGGAGGAGTCGACTCACTTCAACCTGCTTGTCCCTCTCTACCTGGCCTCGTGCGCGCCAGTGACACCGTCTGGAAAGCATGTAGCGCCGCAGGCAATACCCGGCGGGTATTCTTTCTTCAAGGGCCCTCATGACCTGCCGCTCGAGGTGATCGCTCATCACTTCGGGTCCAACCCCAACAATCTGATTGAAGCGGCAAAAAAACTGGGTGGCGTGCCTGCAGATCATGGTGACGCGGCTGTCACAATCCCCACTTTTCCAAAACTGTCTGTGACCGTCATTCTCTGGGTCGGAGATCTCGAATTTCCCGCGCGGGCGCAGATGCTGCTGGATGAGACAGCCCCGGCGCATCTGCCCGTCGACGCGCTCTGGGCAACGCTGATCATGACCGCGGAAGCCCTGATCCAGGTCGCTGGTCCGCATCACTGACAATTTATTCAACTTCGAAGCAGGTTCAGCTCCAACCGTTGCCCGACAAGCCTCTTCCCGCATGAAATCAACATCCGGCAGTCGCACAGGGTTTTTCGTTTAGAAGGCGGGGCCAACGGGTACTCGTAAACTAACTAACACTTCGTAATCCAGTCGCGGGAGGGAAAAAGATGTCGCCGCATCATGCATCGACAATAAATCAGGCAAAAGACGTGTCCAACATGTCAGACCTTGAAAAAAAACATGTCCCGATGCTTCATGTAGCCGGTACTCCCAGAGAAGGTGAGGCATTCGAAGTTACTGTATGGGTCGGTGAACAGCTCGCTCATCCGAACGAGGCGGGACACCATATTGAATTCATCGACCTTTATCTCAATGACATGTTTATCGCGCGATGCGACCTGACCTGGGGTTATACGGAACCAAAAACATGTTTCATGGTTAAACTGGATCGCCCCGGCCAGCTTCGGGCTTTTGAGAGATGTAACCTGCATGGCGACTGGACTTACAGTATGGAAATATCGCTTTAAGTAGCGGCGGAATGTTGAATGGTCTCATTTGATGATGAGACACCTGTGGAGGGAAGAGTCAAAACCCCTGTCGGAACGAAATTCCGGTGGGGGTTTCGACGTTTTGGAGACTGTAATCGCGAGCCGCATTCATGCCGCTCGATAGTTCTTCTCAAGTTGTCGACGAGCTTTTAAATTGAATGTCCTCCCGCACAGGGTATAATTTAAAATGTGCCTGAACAAGGCCCGCTGATTACCGGTTCGCTTATTTCTTGCTACCAAATAATGCCATTCTTCAAAAAAAGCCATGATGAATCGACGGGTTCCGAGGGGGACAGATTACACGAGGTTGAGCGGAGCCTGCGTGCAGCCCTGGATGAGTCCCGTCAACGCAGCGCGGAGACAGCCGCGCTGCTGGCCGCATCACGAGCGGTGCTCGAATATCAGGACTTCAAAGACGCCGCCCGCTCACTGTTCGACTCCTGTAAAAACCTGATCGGCGCCACAAGCGGCTACGTGGCGCTGCTCAGCGATGACGGCTCGGAAAACGAAGTCCTTTTTCTCGACGCCGGTGGCATGCCGTGCACGGTTGACCCTTCCCTGACGATGCCCATACGTGGCCTGCGGGCGGAAACCTACCGCACCCGTAAACCTGCCTATGAAAATGATTTTACCGGTAGCGAGTGGGCCAAGTTCATGCCTGATGGTCACGCAAGGCTTGAAAACGTGCTCTTCGCCCCACTGATTGTCAATAGCAAGGCTGTCGGACTTCTGGGCATCGCCAACAAGCCCGGGGGGTTCACCGACCGCGACGCCAGGCTGGCCGCTGCGTTCGGCGAGCTGGTCTCCGTGTCGCTGAAGAACGACTGGATGTTTGAATCCCTGGAAAAAAGCGAGGAGCGATTCCGCTCTGTTACCCAGTCGGCGAACGACGCGATAATATCCGCCGACAGTCAGGGAAATATCATCTCCTGGAACAAGGGAGCGCAGAATCTGTTTGGCTACAGTGAGGAGGAGGCGCTGGGCCGGCCGGTCACAATGCTGATGGCCGAACACTACCGTGAAATCCACCGGAATGGCATGGAGAGATTCCTGGAAACAGGAGAACCTCGCGTCATGGGAAATACCGTCGAGCTGAACGGCCAGAGAAATGATGGCGCCGAATTTCCAATCGAGCTCTCCCTTTCCAGCTGGAACACTAAGGAAGGTACATTTTTCGCCAGTATCATTCGTGATATCACGGCGCGTGAGCAGGTTCAAAGGGAGCTTCTGGAAAGCGAAAATCGCCTGCGTACGATCTTCGAACAGTCACCTGTCCCCATATGGGAGGAGGACTATTCACTGGTCAAGCGGCGTCTCGATGAGTTGCGCGAAGCCGGCGTTGAAGACCTCCGGGAATATCTCGAGAATCATCCTGATGAAATACGAAGTCTGGCCGAAGCCGTCAAGATCGTCGACATAAACCAGGAGAGCGTCAATTTCTTTGAAGTCGGCAGCAAGGAAGAGATACCGGCCAACCTGACAAAATTATATCTTGACCAGTCATGGGATGCGTTTCGTGAAAGGATTATCGCCCTGTCGGAGGGAGCCACGAAGTTTGAAAGTGAAATACCCTTAAGGACCATGACGGGCAGGAGCAAGATCGTTTTACTGAGATTGTCAGTTGACCCCGGTTATGAAAAATCTTTGTCCCGAGTGCTCGTTTCTTTTGTCGATATCACGGATCGCAAGCAATCCGAGGAGCTGAGCAACGCTCTCAACAATATAAACACGATGATTAACTCCACGCGCGATGTGGACGAGATAGCGGGCATCGTCGCACGGGAAGCAGCCGCAACACTGGCTGTGGAATGCGCGAAAATCATTTTACGTGAAGATGGCCGATGGACGATCAGGTACGCACACAAGCTGCCGGAGGAACTTGTGGGTGGCGCCGTCTCCGGGGATGAAGCTGAAATGTTGATGATGGCCGCAGAGGCAGGCAAACCTGTCGCGGTCATGGATAACGATGAAAAATTTCGGGCCGTCA
>JBBAAB010000002.1:0-23363 GCA_041658445.1 Thermoleophilia bacterium | reverse complement strand
ATCCTTGGAAGCTGCTCGCCGGTCGCCATGGAAAGAACGCGGCGGCTTCCAAGCAGGGTGCGGGTATAGACGCGCGGTTTTCCATTCTCGGCGTGTCCGACGCTACCGACGATGGCCGCGTCTTTGCCATGGACATTCTGTCTCATGGTATCAACGAGTCTTTCTGCGTCCTGCGCGGCGACGATGGCCAGCAACTTGCCCTCGTTGGCCATCACTAACGGATCCAGCCCGGTGAGTTCGCAGGCCGCCCTGACTTCGGCCCGCATCGGTATCTTCTCCTCGTCGATCTCGATTGTGACGCCTGAAGCCGATGCGATCTCGTTCAGGGTTGTAGCCAGTCCACCTCGGGTGGGATCGCGCAGTGAGCGGATACGCGGAGAAGCATCCACCATCTCCCGCACGAGTTTGCCCAGCGGAGCACAGTCGCTCCTCAGGCTCGTTTCGAAGTTCATGCCTTCCCGCTGGCAGAGTATGGTCACACCGTGATCGCCTATCGATCCACTAACGATCACCGCGTCTCCCGGCCTTGCTCCGGAACCGGAGATATGGATGCCGGCCGGGATCAGGCCGACACCGCTCGTGGTGATGAATATACCGTCGGCTGCGCCTTTCTCAACGACCTTGGTGTCGCCGGCCACAATCTGGATGCCGGCTTCCCTGGCCGCTTCACTCATTGAATCGATGATCCTCTCGAGATCCGCTACGGAAAAACCCTCCTCAATAATGAAACCGGCTGTCAGATATAGCGCCGTAGCTCCAACCATCGCCAGGTCATTGACGGTTCCGGTGACAGAAAGCCGGCCGATATTGCCGCCGGGGAAGAAGAGAGGTGAGACAACATGACAATCGACGGTTATCGCCAGACGCCCCTGCAGCTCGACTATCGCCGCATCGTCCATGTGTGCGAGGATCGGATTATTCAGCCTGCTGGCGAAGACGGATTCGATGAGCTCCCGGGTCAACTTGCCACCGCTTCCATGTCCAAGCAGGATGCGATTGTTATCGACCGGACTCAAATCGTCGGTTGTTCAGATTTCATATTGATAGTAAGCGGCACATGTTCCTTCCGAAGACACCATGCATGGCCCGACTGGATGACCCGGATTGCACGCAGCTCCGAAGAGGGCGCAGTCAGTGGGAATCTTCACTCCCGTCAGGATGGCGCCGCAGATGCAACCCTTCGGTTCCCTCGAGTAACTTACATCGACATCAAAATTATTACGTGCGTCATGGCTGGAGAATTCCTGCTTTAAGGACAGGCCGCTTCCGGGTATAACGCCGAGTCCGCGCCATTCTGCGTCGCAGGGATCGAATACGCTTTCCATAAGCGCCCGCGCGGCCGGATTGCCGTCGGGCCGCACAACGCGGTTGTACTGGGTCTCCACAACCGAGCGTTCTCCAGTCAGCTGGTCTGTGATCATTATCAGTGATTGCAGGATATCAACCGGCTCAAAACCGGCGATGACGCAAGGCATGCCATGTTTTTCGGCAACCGGCAGATAGGCGTTGGGGCCGATGATCGCCGAAACGTGACCGGGGCAGAGAAAAGCGTCCACGGCAAGCTTTGGCGCGGCGCAGAGAGCTTCCAGTGCCGGCGGAACAACCTTGTGTACGGAAAGAACATGAAAATTGTTAAGGCCTGCTGCCCGGGCTTCGATCAGGGCCGCCGCGACCGTCGGCGCTGTCGTTTCGAAACCGATTCCGAAAAAAACCACGTCATTGTCGGGATTCTTCCTTGCCAGCTCGACGGCGTCCAGGGTCGAATAGACGATCTGCACCCGCGCGCCCTGGCCTCGGGCCTGCGCCAGACCCATGCGCGTACCTGGAACACGCAACATGTCACCGAACGTCGCCGCTATCACTCCCGGCAGCATCGATATCTCGATAAATCTGTCGATGTCAGCGTTCGATGTGACACATACCGGACAACCCGGTCCAGATATCAACATAAGCTCCTGCGGCAGGGCCTGCCGGATGCCCTGGCGCGAGATTGCCATGGTGTGGGTACCGCAGACCTCCATGATCCTGCGGGTCGGTCCTCCTTCCAGCCGCTTGGTCAGTTCGGCCAGAAGGCCGCGGACCTGGGGCCCGCTGCGGAAATCATCCAGGAAGGGAAGAGACATCGCTTAATCCTGCAGGTCGGAAAGGTTCTTGCTGTCGCTGTCTCCAAGCTGCTCGAATAGATGCAGCGTCTCCAGCGCTTCCTTCTCATCGATTTTGGAAATGGCGAATCCCGCGTGAATGAGTACGTAATCACCGAGGGAGGCGTCGGGAAGAAGGACAATGGAAGCCTGCCGCGTCAGGCCGCCGACTTCGACCGTCACGAGCTGGTTTTCAATTTCAATGATCTTTGCGGGCACCGCAAGACACATAGACTATTTGCTCCTTATGTTAAACAGGGCCAGCGCGGCCTGTCCGAGTGCGATGCCGCCATCATTGGGCGGTACATGACAATGGCTTAAAACTTCCATGCCGGCCAGCGAGAGACCTTCACTTGCCAGCCTCAACAACAGGCGGTTCTGAAAGACCCCGCCACTGAGCGCCACCTTGCCCAGACCATGTTTTTCGGCAATTGAAATACTGGTTTGTACTATAGCTTCTGACAGGCCCAGGTGAAAGCGAAAAGCTATCCGGGCCGGATCGGTTCCCCGCTCTATGTCATCTATAACCTCACTGACAACTTCGGCCGGAGACAATATCCAGGGCTCGACGTCACTGTTGAGCATGAAGCGGTAGGGCTCAAGATTGGGTGCGCCTTCAGGCGGGAAACCATTCAAAAGCAGATCGCAACGCCACGCAAGAGCCTCCAGCTCGATAGCGGCCTGGGCTTCATAGCTGACGTTGAAACGCCGCAGGACCAGCGCTCCGATGGCATCAAACAGGCGTCCGCAACTGGAAGTCATGGGGCAGTTCAGCCTGGCTTCCAGCTGACGTTGCAGCAGCCCGCGCTTGCGTTCGGGTATCTCCAGCACGTCTGCGGCAAAATCAAGTTTCCGGGGTGCATACTTCCAGGTGGCGGCCAGAGCCGTTCGCCAGGGTTCACGTACGGCCGCGTCACCGCCCAGCAGTGGCATCTGCTCAAGATGTGAAGCCCGCTTAAAGCCGGTTTCCAGCCCGCCGGTGAAGAATTCTCCGCCCCAGATTGAGCCGTCTTCTCCGAAGCCCATGCCGTCAAGGATGACTCCGACGACATCACCGGCAACATTGTTTTCTGCCAGGCAGGAGGCCAGATGCGCCTTGTGATGCTGCACTTTAAGAGGTGACGGTTGCCGCTCCAGGCAATAGGCCGTCGACAGATAATCCGGATGGCTGTCGCATACAAAAGTTTCCGGTTTGATATTAAACAGGTTCTCATAAAGGGATTCCGTGCGTTCGTAGTGCAGCAGTGTTTCGACGTTCTCCAGATCGCCCATGTGCTGTGACAAAAAGGCGTCGTTCCCACGGGTCAGGCAGAAAGTGTTCTTGAGCTCGGCTCCGGCGGCGAAGACCGACGATGTTCCCTTCGGGGCTGCCGTCATTTCACCGGTTTTGGTGAGGTCGGGCAGTTTCACCGGCAGGGGGGCATAGCCCCGTGCGCGGCGTAGCATGACCGGACGGCCGTTTTCTACCATCATGACACTGTCGTCGTAGGTCGATTTGATCCGCCGGTCATGCATGAGGAACAGGTCGGCGATCGTGGACAGCTTGGCCATGGCTTCGTAACTAGTTCTGCAGATAGGCTCTTCGGAGAGATTGCCGCTGGTCATCACCAGGGGCGTCTGCACCTCATCGAGCAGGAGAAAATGCATAGGGGTACAGGGAAGCATGACGCCCAGGTGATCGAGGCGTGGCGCAACGGCGTCCGCGATGTCACTATTGACGAGACGGCGCAGCAAAACGACCGGGCTCTGCACCGATTCCATAAGCTCTCGCTCCTCCGGACTGACATGACAACGGAGCGACGCCTCCGCCACCGAGACGGTCATAAGTGCGAATGGTTTGTGGGGCCGGCGCTTGCGCAGCCGCAGACGCTCCACGGCTTCTTCGCTGGTCGCCAGGCAGGCAAGCTGAAAACCACCGAGTCCCTTGAGCGCCAGTATCTTTCCCGCCCGCATAGCGGACGCCGCTGCTGAGATCGCGTCCTCAGCGGGAACCGTATTTCCATTCGAGTCAGTGAGCCAGAGCTGAGGACCGCATTCCGGGCAGGCGTTGGGTTCGGCATGAAAACGGCGGTCGGCGGGGTCTTCATACTCGGACTGGCATTCCGGACACATGACAAACCTGTTCATGGTCGTCGAGTGACGGTCGTACGGCAGTTCCTCGATGATCGTGAAACGTGGACCACAATTAGTACAATTGATAAATGGATACCGGTAACGCCTGTCCTCTGGATCCAGCAGTTCCGCCATGCAATCGTCGCAGCTGCAGCTATCCGGGCTCACGAGTTGATGACCTTCCAGTCCGGCGATCGAATCGCCGATCCTGAAACCTGAGCATCCCGAGGGTTCCATGTTGACTGTCTCGATATCGATTATGTGGGAAAGGGGGGGCGCGCCCATGCGGATCTCTTCGATAAGGGCATCGATTTCGGCAGCGGGGCCCTCGACATCTATCTCCACGCCCGAAGCGGTGTTGACCACGTGTCCATTCAGTTTTTTCGCCATCGCCACCTGGTATACGAAGGGCCTGAAGCCGACACCCTGGACGACACCTTTTACCAGGATTACGGTTCTTGCAAAGCGGGATATTCCGTCATGCAGATCGGGCATGTTTACTCCCGTGCCTGGCCATTGCCGGCCGCGTCAGGATGACAACCTGGTTTTGATTTCGGTTATGGCTGTTTCAATCCAGCCGCACCAGTCGTCGGTTCCGTAGCCGTCCTTGCAGGATAACTCGATAACGGCACCGTCCGGATTAAGCCCCTCGACCACCTGGTGAAAGCTGGCCATATCGAAATCACAATAAGGCAAAAGGTCTATCTTGTTCACCAGGATCGCGTCGACTTCCTTGAATATGGTGGGATACTTGTGAGGTTTGTCATGTCCCTCCGTTATGCTCGCGATCATCACGCGTCCGGTTTCTCCCAGATCGAATTCCGCTGGACACACGAGGTTTCCGACGTTCTCAACGATCACCAGGTCCAGCGAGTCCAGGTCCAGATGGTCGAGCGCCGAACTTATCATCGAAGCCGTCAGATGGCAGGAACCGCCGGTATTGATCTGCAGCGCCGGGATATTCATGGCTTCGATGGCCAGTGAATCTATCTCGGAAGCGATGTCCCCTTCGATCACGGCCATCGCGTACCTGTCCGAGAGGCTTTCGATAGCCTTCATGATTACGCTTGTCTTGCCCGCCCCCGGTGACGCCATCAGGTTGATCATGCATACGCCCTGATGTGACAGACGCTCACGATTCTCAGCGGCAGCCGTGTCATTACGGGCGAGTATGTTCTTTTTGACTTCGATTTTCATGCGGCTACCCTTCTCGAGATTTTCTCTTCAGCTCTTCTTTTCAGAGCGGTTGGATGTGCACGATCGATCATTCAACTTCGATGCTGTCTATATATAACTCCTTACCCCGTTTGAGTTCGAACAGCCGCGATCCGCATGCGGGGCATGAATAAAAGGCATTTCGCGGTCTGAAGCCGGATCCACAGGCGCAGCACTCTGCGTTGGCTTCCAGTTTTTCAAACACCAGACAGGCGCCTTCGGCCACGGTTCCACGGGATAGCTCTTCGAAATAGAACTCGATGGAACTCTCTGCGAAACTGGATAGTTCCCCGATCACCACTTTGACTTCATCGACGCGTCTCGCGCCCGCTTCTACCGCTTCGGTCTGGACGATCTCGAGAATGCTTTCAGTTATCGCGTATTCGTGCAAAAACCCAAATCCGTTTCAATCATGGGTGTGATCAAAAGGCTGCCCTTTCGAATGTCGTTTCAAACTCGCATCCCGTTTGCAAAATCGAAACAAATGCAACATATACGATGTTTTGGTCATCATCCGTATGCACCGAATACAGAAAAAGCCGACGCTCAATCAACGCCGGCTCCGTCGGTTCTTTTTTCCGGCCGACCTCACCGGAAAGACTGCAGGTATTCCCTTTTCCTTCCCAAGAGAAAGCAGTCTGTCTTTCCCGGGCAGGTTCGCAAAAGATATTATCAGCTGGCGCTTTTTTGTCAATAATGACAAGTTCGTAAAAAAGTTTTCACGTGCAGACCCGTAAAAAGCTCTTTATGAATGGAAGGACGCCGATGCTGTTTGGCGCATCAAAATTGTATCGGCGCCTTCCAAGTGTTAGATTCTGGTAAATTCGGGCTTTATCCGGGCCTGATTGCTGGTAAAATAGTACGGTTAATTCGAAGCCGCGGTTATATATTTGCATAATCATTGCGGCAAAATCATAAGCTTGGGGATATATGTTTGAGATCGGCACCACATTGCGAGATGCCCGTGTGCGCAGGGATATCTCCCTGCAGCAGGCGGAAGAGGATACCAAGATCAGGGTCAAATACATCCAGGCAATGGAGAACGAGGATTTCGATATTCTCCCGGCCGGGACGTATGTAAAAGGGTTTTTAAGAACATACGCCGATTACCTCGATCTCGATTACCAGCTTCTCATCGATGAGTTCAATGAGCGATTCGGCAGTGGCGACCATCGTGAGCATGTCATCCAGCCGCCAAAGACAGCCAATACGGAAGCTCCCCGAAAGCGTCCCGCCAACTATCTTATCGTCGCAATCCTCGCGGTGGCGATCATAGCTGTTCTGTCATACATGGGGTGGGGGAACAAGGGCACCGAGCCGGCCACGCTGACACCGACATCCACCGAATCCGAGACCACGGCGCAGACACAGACAGCTCCGGCCATAATTCCGGCGCCGGCGGCGACTGTCCAGACCCGTCCGAGTACGCTTGAAAGCGTTTCCATCAAGGCGACGAATTCCGTCTGGGTCGAGCTTGTCAAGGCAAGCGACAATACGCCTCTAATTGAACCGCATGTTTTTGAGGCGGGCGAAATCCAGAGTCTGAACAATACGGTGATCGGCTCAGAGACCCGCTTGAAACTGACGGTTGGTAACGCCGACCTTGAAATATCAATCAATGGGCAACTCCAGCCACCGCTGAATGAGGCACCGGCGGAATATGAAATCACTGTCGCCGGCCTCAGGAAACTGGGCGGATAATGACAGGCGGGGGCAGCAGGTGAGCAAAGTGCAACCAGCTGCTTCATCTGACGTCGAAGATCGGAGGCGGTGGCGGATACCGGTTAATCTCGCCAACGGCCTGACCATCTTCCGTATCCTGCTCATCCCCGTGTTCATGGTGTTCATGCTGGGGCTGGATATCATTCCATCCTGGCTCAGCGCTTCGATAGCCGTTGGCATATTTGTCATAGCGGCTCTCACCGACACACTTGACGGCTATTTCGCTCGATCACGCAATGCCGTGACGGTTCTGGGGCAGTTTCTCGATCCCCTGGCGGACAAGCTGCTCATATCCGCGGCTCTCATCTCGTTGCTTTCACTGGGACGTATCTCGGCATGGATAGCCATGGTGATCATCGCCCGGGAGTTCGCGGTTACGGGCTTAAGGCTGGTGGCCGCGGCCGAAAGAGTGGTTATCCCGGCCAGCCCACTGGGAAAGATTAAGACTGTCAGCCAGGTCATCGCGGTCATAGCTCTCATCCTGCCCCAGCGGGGATATATTCTGGACAGGCCCTTGAGCTGGTACCTGATCTATATCGCCGCGCTCCTGACCGTGATCTCGGGAATCGATTATTTTGTAAAAGCACGGGATTGGGTTAAGGCTCCGGAGTAGCCCGCAGCCCGATCAAGGCAACAGGTCAAAGGATTTTGGCATACAGGACAATATGCGAGCTGTCATAATCACAATCGGCACTGAACTCACTGATGGCCGGATAATCGATACCAACACCCGATACCTGGCCCGCGACCTGGAGCGGCACGGCGCGCGCGTCGCCCTCACGCTCTCGGTTCCGGATAATCCGGACGAAATCGTCAAAGCTCTTGATTTCGCACTCGGTCATGAACCCGGCCTGATTCTGGTATCTGGCGGTCTCGGGCCGACCCGTGACGATCTGACTTCCCCGGCTCTCGCGAGGGCTCTGGGCCTGGAATGCAAACTGGATCCACTGGCAGAGGCAATGGTTTTAAATGCGATTGGCTCAACCAGACCGGGACCCAACCAGATCAAACAGGCGATACTCCCCACCGGAAGTATTCCTGTTGCTCCCGCTGGGACAGCACCAGGATTTATCATAAGCGGGGGAGAGGCTCTCATCATCGTACTTCCAGGCGTCCCTTCGGAAATGAAATTGATGTGGGAGGATGTAAGCAGTTCCACTCCGGTGAAGTCGATCCTCGAGGCAACCAAAGCTCCCGCGCGTAAGACCCTTTGTTTCTATGGCGTCGGGGAACCCCGTGTCGGGGAAGCGGTCGAATCGGTCCTCGGTGAGTCTCAGTCAGGGCTGGAGGTCAGCATCTGCGCACGTTATGGAGAGGTCATACTCGAAATATCAGGCAGAGAAGAGGATCAGGAGCAGATCGACGATTCGATGAAAAAAATCGGCGACATATTCGCCGAATATGTTTACTCTGACGGAAAGACGATCGCGGAAGCCGTCGCCGGCAAGCTGGTCCATGGGAAAGAGACACTGGCCGTTGCCGAATCATGCACCGGTGGCATGCTGAGTGAAACCATTACCGGCTTAAGCGGAGCCTCCCGCTTCTTTCTTGGCGGCGTCATTGCATATGACAACTTCGTGAAGACGGCTATTCTCAAGGTAAAACAGGATACCCTCGATGAAGAGGGCGCTGTATCAGAAACAGTGGCCCGGCAGATGGCAAAAGGTGTCAGGGCCGCACTCGGGGCCGGATACGGTATCGGTATTACCGGAATTGCCGGGCCCGAGGGTGGAACTCCCCAAAAGCCGGTCGGCCTTGTGTATATCAGCATTTCTTCAAACACAGAAGGCGAGGTTAGGGCTTTTAATTTTCGAGGTGCCCGCGACGACGTTCGCAGTGCGTCCGTGACCGCAGCCCTGCACATGCTGAACCGGTTGCTGCCTTAGGAAGAAATCAGCGTCCGGATGAACAGAAACCGCAGACTGGCAGGTACTGCGTCTCAAGTGCTGAGCTTGCTTCTTTAGACTGCCCCATGGTCTCCGGAGTAATTCCCACACTCAGACTTGTCAGGTAAGATTTCTGCGCTTGATGCTGTATCAGGACATGTCCGAAATGTTTTCATTCTCACGCCTTGTGGTAGTTACTGATTAGCAAATCGCTGACCAGAATGGAAAGGTGGAGCCATGAAGATATCCATCATATATTACTCACTTTACGGTCATGTGCACCGCATGGCCCAGGCTGTGGCGGAGGGAGCAGGCGAGGTCGACGGCGCTGAGGTGGAAATGCGCCGGGTGCCGGAAACACTGCCCCGGGAAGTGCTGGAAAAAATGGGCGCACTGGAAGCGCAAAAGGCGATCTCCGATACGCCGGTATGCACTATCAGCGATATCGATGAACTCACAAAGGCCGACGCCATCATATTCGGGACACCGACCCGTTTCGGAAATATGTGCGGGCAGATGCGTCAGTTTCTTGACGCCACGGGGGGTATCTGGAGCGAAAGCGGACTGGTCGACAAGGTGGGCAGCGTATTCACCAGTACCGCTACCCAGCATGGAGGTCAGGAATCAACCATTCTTAACTTCCACACAACGTTACTGCATCACGGGATGATAATCGTCGGCCTGCCTTATTCCTTCGCGGGGCAAAAACGCATTGACGAGATCACGGGTTGTTCGCCTTATGGGGCCTCCACGATTGCCGGCGGAATGGGGGAACGGCTGCCCAGCGAAAACGAGCTTGAAGGCGCAAGGTTTCAGGGAAGGCACGTGGCCGAGATCACAGCCAGGCTGATGACATGAGCGTTTAGCAGCCGCCAACCATCGCTAACGTCCTCAGGGAAAACGGCATAAGGCCGAAAGAACCGTAAAGAGAGCGCACCTCCCGCATCCAATACTTTTAGGGTGATAAACAGGGCGAAAGGACCACGATGGATACTTCAGGGAATGATTCTGGCATTGCCTCGGGCCGAATTATGCCGCGCCTGTTTCTACTTCTGGTAGCAGTGGTATTAATGACTAACCTCGGAGCGCTCGTTGACAAGGTATTTCATCCTGAAATCGAGTACTTCGATGAAGAGCATCTGATGGTGGGATTTTTTACAGGTTTGATGACGATGATTCTGTTTGGAGGTCTGGCTTTTTACGCTCGCAGTCTGGAAAAAGCTCTGGCGAAGTATAAGAAGGCCAAGTTGGCCAGGCAGCAAAGTGATGATAAATACCGCCATCTTTTCGAAACCTCTAAAGACATAATATTTATTTCATCTCCATCAGGCAGGTTCCTGGATATCAATCCTGCCGGAGCAGAGTTACTGGGTTATTCCTCGGTAGACGAGCTGAAAAAAATCAACCTCGCTCAAGATTTATATTACTCACCGGTTGATCGCGAAAAATATAAAAAGCAGATCGAATCGCAAGGTTATCTAAAGGACTGCGAAATTATTATGCGCAAAAAGTCCGGTGAGAAAGTGATTGTTTCGGTTTCCGCGGAAGTAGTTCGTGACAAGGATGGGACAGTGACTTCTTATTGGGGGATGATGAGAGACATTACCAGGCAGAAGGATATGGAAAAGCAACTACTTCAAACGCAGAGGATGGAAAGCGTCGGCAACATGGCGGGTGGCATCGCGCACGATTTCAACAATAACCTGACGACAATTCGGGGCTATGAGGAAATGGCCATGGCCGAGGCCCCCGCGGGAAGTGTCTTACGGGACTATCTGGATGAAATACGTACCGCCGCCGATCAGGCTTCTGATTTGACGGGCCAGTTGCTCATGTTCAGCCAGTACCATCCCGTGGACATGATGCCGATGGATGTCAATAAACTGGTAGCGAACCTCGTAGGCAGGATCGACCAGATCGCAGGTGAGGGTGTCACGGTCTCCACCGACCTCATTGAGGGCATGTCGATAGTCAAAGGCAACGGCCAAAACATCGAGCAGACAATCATAAATATGGTAAAGAACGCAAAGACTGCAATGCCGGATGGTGGACATATCCTTGTGAAAACCGAAAATGTAAAAATCGATCATGCTAACGCAAGCGAGCATCCGGGCTCTTATCCGGGCGAGTTCTGCTGTGTTTCAGTAACCGACACCGGCATCGGCATGGATGATGAGACCAGGGAACGTATTTTTGAACCTTTTTTCACCACTTCTGTTGAAATCGGGCGTAGCGCAGGTCTGGGTCTGTCGGTTGCGTACGGCGTCGTCACGCAACATGATGGCTGGGTAGACGTAACCAGCTCACCGGGTGAAGGATCGACCTTCCAGTTGTTTTTCCCGATGTCGAGCGAAAAGGTGTTGCCGGAAACAGTATCTGTTGAAAGTGAAGATCTCAGGGGCCATGGAGAGAAGATCCTTCTTGTCGAGGACGATGAGGCTGTCAGAAAGCTCACTGAGAGAATGCTCGAGCAAAACGGATACGTTGTAATGGGTGCAGGTGACGCCAACACCGCTTTTGATGTCTTTGCAAGAGAGAAGGGAGAATTCGAGCTAATCTTCAGCGACGTGGCGCTCCCAGGTGAAAATGGTGTGAAACTGGTGGAGCATCTGCATTCATACAAACCTGGCCTGCCGGTATTGCTTGTTAGCGGCTATACGGATGTCATTGGCGACTGGAGGTTCGTGCAGGAAAAGGGCTACCGATTCCTGCAGAAGCCGTACGTGTTGCCAAATCTGCTCCAAACGCTGAGGGAGCTGCTCGAATCGCAGAATTAGATTTATGATTCATTTGGCATAATTGATATATACAACAGGGTGTAACAGGGCGGCTGGCAAAGCCGCCCTGTTTTTTGTGTATTAAATGTGGTGAAACTTTTTTCTTGACAGGTCGATGATCATGATATATCATACGAAAAATATTACGATTGATATGACAGATTATGCCAAGACGCAAAGCCAGAACATCAATAACAATTCCCGAAAATCTGCTTGCCGAGCTTGATATAAAGGCACGGGAGGCCGGACGTACCCGCAGCGACCTTGTCTGTGAGGCGGTATCCTCGTATTTTGCCAGTGAAGAGGAGCGCCTGCTGGCCGAGGGTTACATTGAAATGGCGGAAGAATCACATCGGACGCCGAAGGATTCTTGCAGTCGTTGGCCGGAATGGTAGATCCAGGTTCCGTGGACAACAAAAAAAATTCGCGCGGTATAGCGGGTGGCAGACTGGATCCTGGCAAGATCAGGAGGGGGGAAATATACTCGGCAAGATTGTTTGAATCAACCGGAGCCGCCCAGGAGTGTAGACGACCGGTTCTGATAATACAGAACAATGTAGGTAATGAGTTCGGTTCAACGATAATCGCAGCTTGTATTACTTCAAGTGTCAGCACACGTTCTTATCCGGTTAATGTCTCCGTTCCGGACAAGCTTCTTTCAAAAGAAGCAGTCGTGCGTCTGAACCAGATCCTGACTCTGGACAAAAAACAGCTCGGGGAAAAGATCGCAAACATGCCGCCTGAAGCGATGAAGCAGGTCGACGAAGCGCTGCGTGTAAGTATCGGGTTGCCTAAATATGAGTAGGGATTATCCA
Organism: Thermoleophilia bacterium; assembly: GCA_041658445.1. Taxonomy (GTDB): domain Bacteria; phylum Actinomycetota; class Thermoleophilia; order BMS3ABIN01; family BMS3ABIN01; genus JBAZWE01. The sequence continues at coordinate 10,695 of JBBAAB010000002.1, read as the reverse complement.
GCCAGGTCTTCCAGAAAGCAGGGTCGTGGCGAACGCTACGCCGAAGGCCGGGGCCGTTGCTCAGAAGGCCGCGGAGGCCAGCGGGAGCCTTCATTCCGACTGTTTTTTGCCGTCGACATTCCGGAAAATGCCGTCAATGGGCTTGTCTTGTGGCAGCGGGAATTCCTGACATCAGAACGGATGCTGAGGATAACGCCTGCGGGGCAGCTTCACATCACCCTTGTATTCCTCGGCCAGATGGGGGAGAAAGAGAGAGATATCGCCCTTGACCGGCTTGAAGCTATCAATGACCGGAGCGCCATTGAAGCGACCGCAACAGGTATCGTCGGGCTGCCGCACGGCAGGAGTCCACGGGTCATTGCTGCAGAGATCGATGAGCCTGCCTGCCGCCTCGAGACTATCCATAACGAGCTGGTGGCAGGGTTGGAGGAAAAGGCGCTCTACAAGAGGGAAAAGAGACCCTTTTCCCCTCACGTCACCATAGCCCGGGTCCGGGGCGGGGGTCATCTGGAGCTGTCTGAAATCCATCCCGGGCCGGTAAAATTTACAGCCGTCCGGATCACCCTGTATAATAGCATCCTGAAAGCAAACGGGGCCGAACACGTGGCCCTGAAATCGGTCCAACTGAACTGATTGGAGGCAGAAGTGGAGAAAGACAAGGCGTTGGAAGCAGCAGTGAGCCAGATCGAACGTCAGTTCGGCAAGGGATCCATCATGAGGATGGGGGATGATTGCGCGGGGGTTCAGGTAGGTGTTATTCCCACCGGTTCGTTGGCGCTGGACATCGCTCTGGGAGTCGGGGGAGTACCGCGAGGCCGGGTTATTGAAATATTCGGTCCGGAGGCCTCCGGAAAAACGACCATGGTTTATCACATAATCGCCCAGGCGCAGAAACGTGGCGGTATCTGCGCTTTCATCGACGCAGAGCACGCCATGGATCCAGCCTATGCCCGCAGGATCGGGGTCAACGTCGACGATCTGCTGGTATCCCAGCCAGATTACGGCGAGCAGGCGCTCGAGATTGCGGAGATGCTTATCCGGAGCGGCGCTCTCGACATCGTCGCCATCGACTCGGTGGCTGCCCTTACACCTAAAGCTGAGATTGAGGGTGAGATGGGCGACTCCCACATGGGCCTGCAGGCGCGTCTGATGTCACAGGCTCTTCGGAAACTTGCCGGCACCCTCAACAAAACAGGCACGGTCGCCATATTCACAAACCAGCTGCGGGAGAAGATCGGCGTCATGTTCGGTAATCCCGAAGTCACTCCCGGTGGCAAGGCGCTCAAGTTCTACGCCTCGGTACGGCTGGACCTGCGTCGCATAGAGACGCTCAAGGAAGGCACCCAGGCCATCGGCAACCGTGTACGCGCAAAAGTAGTCAAGAACAAGATGGCGCCGCCGTTCCGCCAGGCTGAATTCGACATTATGTATGGTGAGGGCATCTCACAGGAAGGGAATATTCTCGATTTGGGTGTTGCTCATGGAATTGTCGACAAAAGCGGGGCTTATTTCTCTTATGGCGATGAGCGTCTGGGACAGGGCCGCAATAACTCCAAGGCCTTCCTTAAGGAAAACCCTGACCTTTCGAAGACGATTCTGGCTGAGATTCTTCATGCCGCGGGTGTGACGATTGCGCAGAACATAGAAGAGATGACCATGGAAAGCGAAGAAAAAGCTGCAAAAGTATAGGTTTTTCCAAAATCGGTGCAAGATGTGCCGCGGAATCAGGACATGGCAACCAATACAGAGGTGCACTTAGGTGCGCCTCTGTTGTCTGTTGCGGGGCGGTATGCGGTCAAGCCGTCCCGCACCGCCGCCTTCATTGACATCCCTGTCTGTCGGGAGCTAGAATTACAGTGTTCTACTTATCTGCTCACACATCGATAGATCGATAGTTATTTCGATTTCATTGTTCTTCAAGGCATTGGCAATAAAAGTAACAGCCATCGGGCTTAGTGAAACAGAACCAGAGGTTCACTAAAAAAAATATCCCGGCGTCAGGTCGCTGGAAAAATCAGTGATACGGGACGTGCCTTGCAAGGGTGCCAATGTGCCGAGCAGATGCTCGGCTTTTTGCGTTTTTATGTGCAGAGAAAGTCAACGGATTGCGGGGTATTTGGCCGGTTTCCCGGTCATGGAACCGCTAAATGGAGATTGGAGCAGGTATGGAGAATATATTGTTCGCCGTTCTGGCGGCAGTCGTGTCAGCAGTTGTTTTTTTTATTATAGGTTTTTATGCTCGCAAGAAGATTGCGGAAGCGCAGATCAGTTCAGCGGAGAGCGAAGCAGACAAGATGCGTGCGGATGCGGTCAAGGAGATCGAGACCATGCGCCGCACCGCGCAGGTCGAAGCGCGTGAAGAAGTACAAAAGCTACGCGAGGTAGCGGAAGATGAGCTTAAGCTCAGGCGTGCGGAGGTTCTCAAGGGTGAGCAACGCCAGGATGACAAGGAAAAGAACCTTTCCGAGCGTGACAAGGATATCCAGCGCCGGGAACAGTCGCTGCAGGACCGTGAGGCAAGCAGCAAAAAGATCGCAGAAGAGCTGAGCCAGTCGCTGGAGGAACAGCGCCGTCAGCTCGAGCGTGTTTCAGAACTCACCAGCGCCCAGGCGAAGGAGCTGCTGCTCAAGCAGGTAGAAGAAGAGGCCAGGCACGATATGGCCAAAATGATCCGTAGCATTGAAGAGGAATCAAGGCGCGAGTCCGATCGCAGGGCGCGTAACATACTCTCACTCAGCATTCAGCGTACCGCGGCCAATCACGCGGCAGAGACTACCGTCTCGGTTGTACCACTGCCATCGGATGAAATGAAAGGGCGCATCATCGGCCGTGAGGGTCGTAACATCAGGGCCCTGGAGAACATTAGCGGCATTGACGTCATTATTGATGACACGCCCGAGGCCGTGGTCCTTAGCGGTTTTGACGGCGTCAAGCGGGAGATCGCCAGATTGACGCTGACCAAGCTCCTGTCGGATGGCCGGATTCATCCGGCGCGCATCGAGGACACGTACAAACAGGCTCAAGCCGAGGTGGAAAAAACCATCATGGAAGCCGGCGAGCAGGCGACACTGGATACCAATATCCACGGATTGCCTGAAAATCTGGTCAAATTGCTGGGAAGGCTCAAATACAGGACGAGTTACGGCCAGAACGTTCTTGCCCACTCACTGGAAGTGAGTCATCTCGCCGGAATTATGGCCGCTGAGCTTGGCGCGAACGTGAAGATGGTGCGCCGGGCGGGCCTCCTGCACGATATCGGCAAGGCGGTTGATCACACGATTGAGGGAACGCACGCCGCCATCGGCGCCAGTCTGGCAAAGAAGAACAAGGAAGCACCGGCGATCACTCATGCCATCGAAGCCCATCATTCTGACATCGAACCGCAGACAGTGGAAGCCGTGCTCGTGCAGGCAGCCGACGCTGTCAGTGCCGCCCGTCCGGGCGCCAGGCGAGACAGTCTGGAGAGCTATATCAAGAGGCTGGAGTCACTGGAGAGCATCGCTGTCAGCAAAAAGGGCGTTGAGAAGTGCTACGTGATGCAGGCCGGACGTGAGATCCGGGTTATGGTAAAGCCGACCGAGATCGACGACGACGATGCCTCGCTGCTTTCACGCGAGATCGCCAAGGAGATCGAGAAGCAGCTGGATTATCCCGGACAGATAAAAGTCACGGTTATCCGTGAAAGCCGCGCCACTGAGTACGCGAAGTAGGCGATTCTGATTTCACGATATCGGCGGAACGGGATGGGGAGATTCTGCCCCAGCGAGGATACGCGTTAAAAGGATCCCGCAAATTAGACGGACGCATCCGAGACGCCAGCCGGATATCGGGATGTGCACGGTGAGGGATCGGGCTGACTGAGATCGGAGCTCGTTGACGATTGTTCCAACGGCAGAGCGTACGCAATCGTCCTCTGTCCTGATACAGCCATGGGATCGTGCCAGAAGCTGTAATATACAGTAATCCAGATGCATTACCATCTCACCACATTCGGCTGTCAGATGAACGAGCACGACTCGGAGCGCATCCGTGGTGTGCTGGAAGAATGCGGCTGGCGGCAGTCCGGTGATCCTGAAGAGGCCGACCTTCTGGTGTTTAACACCTGCTCTGTTCGCGAGAGCGCCGACAGCCGGTTGCTGGGGCGTCTGGGGGAGGCCCGGCGGCTCAAGAAGGAGCGCCCTGAGCGGATAGTTGCGCTCGGCGGCTGCTTCGCGCAGAATCTTCAGACAAGACTTTTCAGTGACCTGCCATTCCTCGATATAGCCTTCGGCCCGCAAAACATCGGCGAGCTTCCCGCGCTTATCGATGCTGTCGCGGGTGGTTGTGGTCCAGCCTGGTCTTTTGATGACAATCCCTTGCCCAGCGCCTCGCTGCCCTCGCGCAGATTGAACCAAGGCCGCGCCTGGGTGCAGGTCATGACCGGCTGCACCAACTTCTGCAGTTACTGTATAGTCCCGATGGTGAGGGGTCCTGAACGAAGCCGGCCGTCATCACAAATAGTAGACGAGGTAAAGAGCCTTATTGATGACGGCGTGGTAGAAATAACACTACTCGGTCAGAATGTAAACGCATATGGTCTCGATCTGAATACGGCTTCTACCGTCAGTGAGAATTTTACGGGACTGCTGTCGTTGCTCAATGACATCACTGACCTCCAGCGCATACGTTTCACAACATCTCACCCCGGGGACCTGGGTGACGATCTTATCGCCGCCATGCGCCATCTTCCCAAGGTCTGCAAACATCTCCATCTGCCGGCCCAATCGGGCTCCAACCGTATTCTCACCCGCATGAAACGCGGTTACACGCGGGAGCACTATCTGGAGCTCGTCGAAAACCTGTACGCGGAGGTGCCGGGCGTCGCCCTGACAACTGACATAATCATTGGTTTTCCCGGCGAGAAGGAAGACGATTTTCACATGACGATGAAGCTTGCGGGAAAGTGTCGCTTCGACGGTGCCTTCACTTTTCTTTTTTCATCGAGACCGGGAACCGAAGCGGCCGATCTTCCCGGGCGTGTTCCCGAGAACACGGTGAAACGCAGGATGAGGGAACTTCTGGGACTTGTGCAGGGCATCGCCGCCGAAAAGAATGAAGCTTTGATCGGCAGCAGGCTGGACATCATGATCGAGGGATACAGCAGACATGGCGACGGCCTCTTGCGCGGACGCACTTCAAGTAACAAGATCGTGAATTTCAGGCCTCTTGCGCAAGACGGAAGTTGTGAACCGGCCGGGGCGGTTGTTTCTGTCGAGATAGCGTCGGCTACTTCCACAACGCTGATAGGAGAGCAGGTAAACGCAGATGGGCAGCGGAATCCGCATTGACCGGGTCGCTTAAGTGAATCTGCATCGGGTTATCCGCCGTTAATCGATTGACAATTGCTTTTTTGGGGAACCATTAATAAAAACGCAAGTCGGACTCAGGAGGCGGCAGACATGGATCCGTTGATGTCACCTGTACGGAATGCGGCAGTTGCCGGTCAGTTCTATCCCGGCAAACGCGATGAACTGGAGAGGACGATCAAGAAGATGATCGGTCCCGGGCCGGCGCGGAGCGCGCTGGGTGTGATTGTTCCCCACGCGGGTTACATTTATTCCGGGTCCGTTGCCGGAGACGTTTACGGCGCAGTCGAACTTCCCGATACATTCATAATCCTGGGGCCCAATCATACCGGCCTCGGTCCGGCGGCGTCGATAATGACCTCGGGCATCTGGAATTTGCCCGCGGGAGAGTCATATATAGATAGCGATCTGGCGCAGTCAATTCTTAAAAACAGCAAAACGCTGACCGCGGATGAGTCAGCACATGTCTTCGAACACTCAATCGAGGTGCAGATACCTTTTCTGCAATACATGGTCGGCAATGTGAATTTCGTACCCATAGTCCTGATGCTCACAAGCGCTGATTCCTGCCGTGATGTCGGCGAGGCGATCGCGGCGGCTCTTAAGGACCGGAAGGGAAAAACGCTGATCGTGGCCAGTTCGGACATGACCCATTACGAAAGCCAGGCGATAGCTCAGGAGAAGGACAACCTCGCCCTTGACAGGGTGCTGGATCTTGACCCCGATGGCTTGATCGACACGGTTCACCAGAACCAGATTTCCATGTGCGGCGCAGCTCCGGCCGCGGCCATGCTGTACGCCACCCTGAAGCTCGGCGCCAGCGAAGCCAGGTTGCTTACGTACCAGACATCGGGAGATGTAACTGGTGACTACTCGCAGGTAGTTGGCTACGCGGGTGTAATAGTAACTTAACATTCTTTTTTTAGACATTATTAATTTCCAGAGGATGGGATCATGACAATCACACCCAGCACAAATCCTGCATTATTCGCCAGAGAGGTCGTGAGCGCTGCGCTAAAGTTCAGCCATCTGCCGGATCCCCCCGACGGGGAATTCTACAGGCAGCGCGCCGCATGTTTCATAAGCATAAAGAAGCAGGGCGAACTGAGAGGATGCATCGGCACGCTTGAGCCCGCGGAGCCGGCCCTGGGCCAGGAGATTACGCGGAATGCCCAATCCGCGGCCTTTGGAGACCCGCGTTTTAACGCGGTGATCGAGGAAGAGCTCGACGACCTTGAATTCAGCGTGGATGTACTGAGCGTTCCCGAGCCGGTCCAGACGCCCGACCAGCTGGACTGCAAGCTGTATGGCGTAATCGTCAGTTGTGATTATCGCAGAGGTGTCCTGTTGCCCGATCTCGAAGGCGTTGACAGTACCGATGATCAGATAGGTATCGCCTGTCAGAAAGCCGGGATCAACTCGGAAGACGAGTTCGCCTTGCAGCGCTTCAAGGTATCACGCTTCGATGAGGGCTGGCAGCCGGAAAGCGGTTAGCCGGTCCGGACAAGTGTTTTGATCCTGCAGAGACGTTGCATCCGGCGTCTCTGCTTATTTTTATGGTTTAATCTTTCAGGTGGGATTCACTTCAACGACCGGCAAATATCATGGACAGCGTGTTTCAGAACAGGATTTTCATCGTCGCCATCTTCGGTCCGACTGCGGTCGGTAAAAGCCGCATCACCGTAGATGTGGCGCAGGCTCTGGATGGGGAAATAGTGTCGGCTGATTCCATGCAGCTGTACGCGGGTCTGCCAGTCCTCACGGACCAGCCGGACGCGGAGTTGCTCGAAGCTGTTCCCCATCACCTGGTGGGAATAATCCCGCTCGACAGGGAATACAGCGCCGGGCGTTACGCGCAAGAGGCTGCTGAGATTATCCGTGATATCGACAGAAGGAAGAAGCTGCCTCTGGTTGTTGGAGGAACCGGATTATATATTCGCGCCCTCCTCGGTGGTTTCAGTTTCGCGGGCACGGGTGACAAGGAAGCGCGTCGTAAATGGGAAGAGCTTGTTGAAGAGCAGGGCACCGCGGCGGCCCTGGCACAACTGAACATGCTTGATCCGGAAGCGGCGTACGCGATCGACAGCAGAAATCACCGGCGTCTGGTGCGGGCCCTGGAAGCAACTGAGGGAAAAGGACCTCAAGAGACTTTTGAACGCGACAGGCTCTGGTCTTCTGATTCCCCTTACAGGGTTCTATCCATCGGTCTCGTTGAATCGCGCGATGAACTGTATAGAAGAATCGATGAGCGCGTCGACAGTATGCTGGCAGGCGGGGTTATCGATGAAGTGAAAAAGGTACGCCGGATGATGGTCTCGAGGACCGTCTCACAGGCAATAGGTTTTAAGGACATATGTGAATATCTGGCCGGACAGGCAAGTCTTGAGGAGACCGCCGCCGCGATCAAACAGAAGAGCAGACGCTATGCCAAACGGCAGCTGACCTGGATGCGAAAGATGCCCGATATTGTTAGAATCGACCTTGCCGGGTGCTCAGCGTCCGAGGCCGCCGAAGAGATTATCGAACTTATCGGGTCCCATCGGCAAAATCCACCTACTGACGGGTTTTAACTTTTCATGAAATCTCAAACAGAATTTTCAAAGTGGCAGGGTCTGGGCAACGACTATGTGATTTTTGCGGTATCCGGTCTTGATTTTGATATGACTCCCGCGCGGGCGTCTTTGATATGCGACCGTCATTTTGGTATCGGCTCCGACGGCATCCTGCTCTGGAGCGGCACCGATGGGGCGGGGTTCCGTCTGGACATCTACAATCCTGACGGCAGCAAGGCGGAGATGTGCGGAAACGGCATTCGCATGCTGGCTCGTTATCTTGACAAGCGCGGCTACGTAAGGGATTCGGTCATTTCAGTTGATACGGACGCGGGCATCATCGCGCCCGTTCTTTTGTCCGATGGACAGGTCAGGGTCGACATGGGTAGAGCCCGGCTGGGCGGCAGGGGAATCGTCGGTTTTGAAGGCGTCGATGCAGAGAGCGAGGCGATAGGACAGAAGCTGACAGTCATGGGTGAGGAATTTGAGTTTACTTTTGTTGATATGGGAAATCCACACTGTGTTATCGAGACCGGCGACCTGGAAGATCTAAGCCTCTGGATGATCGGTCCGGCCATTGAGCGTCACGAGCTGTTTCCCAACCGCACCAATGTCGAATTCATGAAAGTCACTGGTTCCTCGGAGGTTGAGATGAGGGTCTGGGAGCGCGGTGTGGGGGAGACCAACGCCTGTGGCACGGGAGCATGCGCCGTTGCCGTAGCCGCCTTGCGCACTCGCGGTGTCAAGAGCCCGATAACAGTAAACCTTCCCGGCGGAAGCCTGTTGATCGAGGTTGATCTTGAATTGAACGTGATCATGACCGGGCCGGCCGAAGAGGTTTATTCCGGCACAATCTCTGATGAATTTATCAAACAAATCAAGGAGCTCTAGAAGATGAGGTTCTCGCGGCGCATGGACGGCCTGCCACCATACCTGTTTGCTGAAATCGAGAGGAAGGTCTCAGAAAAAAGAAAGCAGGGAGTCGATGTCATAAGTCTGGGCATCGGTGATCCCGACACGCCCACACCTGCGCATATAGTTGAAGAGATGCAGCGTCAGGTTGCCGACCCCGCCAATCACCAGTATCCCAACAACAAGGGTCTGGACGAATTTCGCGAGGCCGTGGCCACCTTCTACAAGAAACGCTTTGATGTCGACCTGGACCCGGAGACCGAAGTTCTCCCGTTGCTGGGCGCCAAGGAGGGGATAGCCCACATCTGTTTCAATTTTCTCGATGAGGGTGACATTTGCCTGGCCTCGGATCCCGGCTATCCCGTATATTCCGGCGGTCCCATTCTGGCCGGAGGGACGCCTGTTTCCCTGCCGCTCAAGCCGGAGCTGAATTTCCAGCCGGACCTGGACGCGATCGACGCATCGACGCTGGAGCGCACCAGGATGCTCTTTGTAAATTATCCGAACAATCCCACCGGCGCTGTTATCGAGGATGATTTCTTTACGCGTCTCGCTGATTTCGGCCGCAAACACGACATCGCCATTATCCATGACAACGCGTATTCGGAGATTACATTCGACGGGTATGTCGCCCCAAGCTTCCTTCAGACCCCCGGGGCCAAAGATGTGGGTATCGAGTTCTATTCTCTTTCCAAGACCTATAACATGACCGGCTGGAGGGTGGGCGCCGCCGTCGGCAACGCCACCATCATAGAGGCTCTCTGGCGGCTCAAGACGAACATGGACTCCGGCATGTTCCAGGCGCTGCAGCGTACATCCGTCACGGCGATGACGGGGCCGCAGCAATGCGTCAGTGACATGTGCGCGCTTTATCAGCGCCGGCGCGACCTGGTCGTGGGCACGCTGAAAGAAATAGGAATCGATGTCACTCCGCCGAAGGGAACGATCTATATCTGGATCCCCGTGCCCGAAGGATATACATCCGCTTCATTCGCCGAGATGGTTCTGGAGAAATGTGCGGTCGTAGTACCTCCAGGCTCGGGTTACGGTCCCAGTGGTGAGGGTTTTGTGCGCATTTCACTGACCGCGCCGGACGAGCGGATCACGGAAGCTCTGGACCGGATAAAGGACAACCTTTGATTATCGCGGAGATCTCCCGCGACTGATCGTACGCTCAAGGAAAACCTTTGACTGTCACCCTGAGCGAAGCGAAGGCTCTTTCTGATAAAAAGCGTTGAAAAAGCTTATCTGATAGCCGTCCTTTCGGGCCCTTCCCGCATTGAGGACGGTTACGAGCCGCTTGCGGAGCTGCGTGAATTACTTACAACGGCCGGCGCCGAATATACGGGCCAGATGATACAGCGCCTGGACCATCCCGTGGCACATACATACCTCGGCAAGGGAAAACTTACCGAGCTCAAGCAGGAAATCAGCCGACTTAAACCTGACTTTGTGGTGGCTGAAGATGAGCTGACGCCCACGCAGCAGCGAAACATGGAAGACCGGCTGGGTGTTCGCGTCATAGACCGCACGGCGCTGATTCTGGACATCTTCGCGCAGCATGCCCATTCAGCAGAAGGCAAGCTCCAGGTCGAGCTGGCCCAGCTGGAATTCAACCTGACCCGTATGCGGGGCAAGGGGATCGAGCTTTCACGTCTCGGCGGAGGCATCGGCACCCGTGGCCCCGGTGAAACGAAGCTGGAGGTTGACCAGAGGGTTGCCCGCAATCGCATATCGAGCCTCAAGCGGCGCCTTAAAGATGTATCTTCGTCACGCGAAGTAATGCGTCGCTCGCGCCTTGCGTCGCGCCTGCCCCTGGTGGCGCTGGCGGGCTACACGAACACTGGCAAGTCAACTCTGCTGAACTCGCTCACGAAAGGGGGAGT
>JBBAAB010000001.1:0-45907 GCA_041658445.1 Thermoleophilia bacterium | reverse complement strand
CACGCCGGCAGGAGCTTGCGGCCTCTAAGGCGCGCGCGGCTCTTGTGGAGGTGTACACCGAACATACGGGCAAGCCCGGCGGCAGGCCAAGCGACGCATATGGCGAGCTGGCCGGCGAGTTCGCTAGAAGTGCGCTAGCCAACGCCATGAATAAGCCACGAGAGGGTGTCGAGGCAGGCAAGTTCGCCCTCCGGCTTGCAAAGATGCTGCCAGAGGCCGACAAGGCAAGCATGCCGACTGTAGCAGTACAGATCAACATAGGTCCTGAGCTGGTGAGAGCCTACGGGGACGAGGAGAGTGGGTAGCGCATGCCTGCGTTAACATGCGTTAGCCTGCCTGCTGTGCGCCGTCCCATTGCGCACGCCTGCGGCTGGCTGCATGTGGGGCTGGGCGCGCTACTGTCAGGCCGGCTGGCTGCGTGCTTGCGGGCGGGGAGTTATGTAAAGGCGTACCTGGGTGGCACGTTGGTTGATGGTTTGTCTGTGGTTGGTGGGGTTCCCTTGCTCGTTCAAAAATGATGGTGTAAAATAGTCTGATGCCATATAAAAATGCAGATGACAGGCGGGCAAGAGCAAGGTGGCGCACGGCCAACCGCGTGCGTCCGCCCAGATATTGTGGCTGCGGGTCGGAAATTCCCAAGTTCAAGCGGGCATGTTTGGAGTGTAGGCGGGCAACGGTGCGGGCCAGCTACAGGGCATTGCTTGCCGCCAGTCCTGGCTACGCTGCCCGCCAGGCGGCAAATGGCCGGGCCAAGGCAAAGCGCCGCAAGGCTGCTGTGCGCGGGCTTCCGGCCACGCTGACCGCCGCGGGCTGGCTGGATACGCTAGCCGCCTTCGGCAATCGCTGCGCCTACTGCGATGCTGTATTGACGGCCGTTGACCAGGATCACGTTGTTCCGGTCAAGTCGGGCGGCGGGTACACCAAGGAGAACATTGTCCCGGCGTGCCCGAAGTGCAATAATTCCAAAAATTCGAAAGAACTACGATCTTGGCTTCAGGACGAGGACAGATACCAATTCGTATGCGACATGAGAAGTTCTGCCCCGGTGCAATTCGCCGGTGGCGGGGGTAAGCCATGAAGAAAACGAAGCCTGTTCACCGGTTCTCGCTGTCGGCTACGGGCACCCGGCGCAAGGTTCGCGTGTATGTCTGGGCCAACCGCGAGCAGATGTGGGATGCTGTTACCAGAGATGGGGCAAAGGGTCGGTGGGGCAGGGCGACATTGGTGGATATGGGAAGCAAGTATTCCAATATCCACTTCAGCAGGGGGTGTTTGGGGACGGAGGTTGTGGCACACGAGAGCGTCCATGCTGCTTGCTGGCTAATGCGGAATGCGCCGAAGATATTCCGGCACAAGTTTCGGGGAGATCAGGCGGGGGCGCGGGCCATAGAAGAGGACATTGCATTCTGGGCGGGGCAGATACAGAGAGGGATTGTGTCCGAGTTGTACCGGGCCGGGGTTTACAGTTGAGCTGAAGCCGGGGGACAATCCAAGATACGGGAGCATGGTCCGCACGGATGGAATGTGGCGGCCCAAACTACCGGAGTTCGGGTCCACGGCACGCCTGAAGAGGGATGCTGAACCCCTTGTTGAGTGGGCCGAGCCAGCCCCAAGGGAGTGCGGGCTAGTATGAACGACAGCCACAAGTACCAGTTTGCCGCTCCTGGTGTCCCGTGGGCCAGGTACGACAAAAGAGGTCGTCGGATTCCGGATGACGCCTGGGCGGATTGGGCGGTAAGGCAGTATCTTTGGATCAGGCTTATGGGGTACTTGGCCGTTCTTGGGGTGTTGCTGGCTATTGCCAAAGCCAAGTGAGGTAGGCCGACATGAAACAAGCCCCCATGAATGCGCCGATGCAGAAGAGGCCGACTGAGACGATTAGTCCTGGGTGTTCGAGGGACTCTTGGATGATGTCCATTAGTGCCTCCCGAAGTTGCCTAGGAAGCCAATGCCCCCAACGACGGCCAGCAGGAGGACGATGAACATGGCGGCCTCGGCACAAGTTACCAGGAAGTCTAGGAACGTGTATTCGCTCATGCCTGTCAGTGTAAGGTCTTTTTGGTCGTTGTCAAGTGGCAAATGAGTTTACATAAGCGGGGCACCGATATGCCCAACGGGCAGGTGCGGGGCTGGACCGGGTGGCGGCGTGGCGGGAGCGCCCGGCTATCTACGAGAGGACTGACATGTACAGATGGACGGCCACCTGCGTCGGCCAGGACGGCGGGGAGCTTAAGCCTCCCGGCAAGGGCTGGCTGTTTGTTTCCTGCGCCCTTGATCCGGATTCGGACAAGCTGATCGTTGTCTGGAAGAAGGGCCCATTGGAAGTCAATTGGCTGCGGACTACCGCCAGCATCCCCGAATTCTCCAGAGCTGGCGAGGAGCCCGTATGACTGAAAAAATCGACTCGGACGAAAAGCTGGTTTCCAAAGCCTGGGAGGTGTTGAATGAAATGAAGTCCACCGAGGGCTTTGCATTTACTGAGGATTCGTACACCGCCAGGATTCCAGGAAAGCGGCTGGCCGACTGGTACGAGACACTGCATACCGTTCTATTCAGACTACGATCAGAAATCGACATCTAGGAGTAAGGGACGCGAACCTACAGAAGGCGCAAGCAGTTCAGGCGGCAGAACGAAAGAGGCAAGAGGAGATTGCGAAGACCCGAATGAAGAACCTCAAGAAGGCGTGGAAGGCGAACAGGTGATCTTCCACGAGGTCAAGGACAAGCTGGGGTTCTACGGGTTCACGATGGAGCCCGACGACGTGATGTCCCTAGAGTGCGCCGTCTTAGAGGCCGGCGATGGGGACTACCTGGAAATTGGGATTCAACAAGGCGGAAGCGCCATCTTCGTTGGTCTACTCAAGAGACGATTGGGACAGTCTGGGAAAATATACGGGATAGACAACTTCCAGAACAAGCATTCGGGGTTCGACCTGGTTGTGAAGCACGCGGCAGAGTTCAATGTAGAGATCGAGGCTATCGAGGCCAACTCTGACCCGTGGCCCGCGGGAGACCTGAGACCCGTCGTTGCCCTGATAGATGGAGACCACGCGCGCGAGTGGGTCGTGAAAGACTGGAGAAACCTTAGTGCCAGAACGGGGAGGTTCATCCTGCTACATGACTTCCACACCCACCCAGGAGTAAAGAGGGCCGTCGAGGAAGTATGCCAGAAGGACCCCGCATGGAACTACATTATCGGGACGGGAAACATGGCCCTGTTTGAGAGGCGCAAATGATCCTGGACGGCCTGAACGAACTCTACCGTAACGGAACAAAGGGGTGGCTCATGGCCCCCGAGGAGAAGTTCGCCCTGGAGGCGTGCATCTTGGAGGCGGGCGACGGAGACTATCTTGAGATCGGCGTGAACCGCGGCGGAAGTCTTGCCTTCGCCGGGCTCATCAAGCGGCATCTGAAGCAGGGCGGCAGTATCTACGGCATTGAGAACGGGCTTGGCTGGAAGCCAGAGATCGAGAAGCTGATGCTTGGGCTCGGGCTTCCGTACAAGGTGTTCTACCAGAACTCGCACCCGTTTCCCGCTGGAGACATCAAACCTGTTGTCTCGTTCATCGACGGAGACCACGAGGGCGATGCTCCAATAAACGACTGGAACAACGTAAAGGACATCACCAAGAGGTTCATCCTGTTCCATGACTGCAACGAGGGAAGCCCGGTGGAGAAAGCCGTCGAGAACGCCAAGACGGAAAGCGACTGGCGGCTCGTAACCATGAGCGGCAACATGGCGGTGTTTGAACGCGCATGAGAATGTTCCTTGTGGGGAACGGTCCGAGCCTGAACCGGACCAATCTAAACATGATTGCGGGAGAACCGTCCTTCGGGATGAACCGCATTCACCTTATGTATCCGAAGACCAACTGGAGGCCGACGTACTTCATGTGGTCCGATCTCCCCCAAAGAGAGGATGACCGCGAGGCCCTAATCTCCCACATTGTCTCCGGGGAGGAGTGCTATGTCAGGGCTGACATATGCGAACAGCTTCTTGGGAAGTGGCGGTCGCACCCAGTCGCGTGGCTGGAGGAACTGCCGGAGTGGGTTCACCCGTGGCAGTTCCACGTTGACCACCTCTGCGCCTCTCCAGGGAAGGACTGGCCCGAAGAGTGGTGCTTCCCGAAAGAGGACGGGGTTCTGTGCAAACTCGGAACCGGCATGGGGCCGATGATGCAGCAAGCAATCAAGATGGGATACAACGAACTGTATCTGGTTGGTTGTGATCTGGACTGGCACGTACTAGAGGGGGACGAAGACACGAACCACTTCGACCGTGCTTACGAGGCCAACTTGGAGATACACACTGAAGACAGAGCGAAGTTCAACAACGAGTTGGGGAGTGCGATGCACGATCTGATTGCCAGGTGGTGCAAGGAGCACGGGGTCTGGGTGTTCAACGCCACGGTCGGCGGGTCTTTGGATGTCTACCCGAGGGTCAGCCTTGAGGAAGTATGCGCTGCTTCGTTCTAGGGAATGGGCCTTCGCTGGCAAAGACGAATCTGAATCTCTTGGTCAACGAGGTGTCCTTCGGCGTCAACCAATGCCATCTGATCTACCCGCTAACCAAGTGGCGGCCAACATACTGGGTCTGCACAGACAGGGACTTGCAGATGCCGATAGACGAGTGGGCGGAGTTGTTCTTCCTGCACCGGGACCTCGGGGAGCATTGTTTCATCGCCCCGAGGCACTTTACCAGGATGGGGGTTTGGGACATTCAGCCGACCGCAAGGTTTGAAAAGATGGACCTGTGCATGGAGCACGGGACGAGAATTGGGCATGGGGAGTGGTGGCCGAAGTCGTGGCACCTGCCGCAACTGTGCGTCTTTGGAGGTTCCGTCCTGACGACAATTCAACTGGCCGTCACGATGGGGTTTGACGAAGTCTATCTGTTGGGGTGTGACCTGATTTACCGTCCGGGGGAGAACAACCACTTCTCTGAGGACTACTTCAACTTCCGCCCCTACGACCCCGAGTGGGCGGCGTATCTAACCGGAGCGCAGGCGTACGCGCACGAGCTTGCGAACAGGGAGTGCATCGACCGCGGCATTGTGATTATGAACGCCGGCGTTGGCGGGGCGCTGGAGGTCTATCCACGGGCTTCTCTGGAGGAAGTGTGCGCTGCTTCGTAATTGGCAATGGGCCAAGCCTGAACAGAACTCCGATGGATAGACTCGCGGACGAAGTAACGTTCGGGCTGAACAGGATACATCTTCTCTATCCTAAAACCCGGTGGCGCCCGACATACTGGTGTGCGTTCGACAGAACGAGGCAGAGTCAAGGGGTCTGGCAAGAGGACATCGTAAAACACCTGGACTGGGGCGAGGAGTGTTTCATCCGAGACGACATAGAATGCGACGTTCCGGATCGTCCAAATCTACACCGAGAGGTCGTCTGTGAGCACATGTCACCAATGGACTCGACCCAACCAGAACAATGGGGCGGGCCGTGGCACCTCCCGCAACTATGTCGTTTTGGGGGGTCGGCTCTTATGGCCATCCAGTTGGCCGTACGTATGGGATACGACGAACTCTACGTGGTTGGGTGTGACCTCGGCTACAGAGACGCCGACAATCAGAACTGGTTCATTAGAGGATACCTCCCCCCAGACGCCTACAAGGCCGAACAGGCAAGAAGGTGGAACCGGGTGTTAGAAGAGGCCCACGGTATTGCAATGCAGGAGTGCCAAAAGCGGGGCGTCAAGATTGCCAACGCGGGAATTGGCGGGGAGTTACGCGCCTACCCGCGCGTGAGGCTGGAGGACATTCTTGGATAGGGCAGAGGAGATCATTCGGCGCTTTGTCCGCGAGGCCCGCAAGGGAGAACTTACGGAGAAGACCGAAGTTGTAGAGCAAGCGAAGGCAATGGTCCGAGAAGACAGCCCGGACGGCTTCCGTGTGTTCTACGAGCTTGTCCGGCACCGGCCTCTTCCAAGACACTGTAGGGAGTGGGTTGCCGCACTGTATGCGGCCCGAGAGCAGGACATGTTCTTTGGGGCCGAGGCGTTCCGCGGCTCGACCAAGACCACGACACTAACGGAGACGTTCACCGCGTACAGGATCGGGCTGGAGCCACATAAGTCCAACCTGTTCGTTCAGGGAGACGACAAGCAGGCGGCCAAACACTCCGGGAATGTTGCGGACATCATTACCAGAAACCCATCTTGGAGGCTGTTCTTCCGCAACGTCGTTCCGGATGAGGCGAAGGGCTGGGGGGCGCAGGGGTACTGGGTAATCGACAAGGACCGGGAGGCAGACTGGCAACAGTTGAGGGCCAAGGACCCAACTCTGGTTGGAGTTGGATATACGGATACCGTCTTGACGGGCTCCCATCCTACTGGGTTGCTGGCGATTGACGACATCAACACCGACAAGAACACGCGGTCTGACGCCAGAAACATTGAGGTCAACGCCATTCTGACCGACACTCTCTACCCGATCACCGAGGACCCTGGGCTTTGGCACACCTTCTGCCAGACCCCGTGGACCAGAAACGACGCTCTGGCTTTGGCCAAGGGGACCGGGGTTTACCGATGGGTCAAGACCCCCGTGATGAAGATTTGCGACAAGAAGGACGAGGGGGCAGAATACATCGAAGTGGCCGACGATGGGATTGTGGCCTACTCCGTTTGGGCCAAACCGGCGTGGCCGGAGAAGTTCGGCCCGGAGAGAATCGCCAAGGCGTACAGGAAGTCCGGGGCCAAGGGCTTCGCAAAAGCATACATGCTTGACCTGACGGCTGCCGAGGGAATGAACCTCAAGCGGGAGTGGCTGCACGACTTTCCTCCAGAGCGCATTGGCTCGACATGGCCGACGTACTTCGGAATTGACTACGCCTCCACATCCGACCATCTGAGGGACAAGGGCAGGGACTACTTCGGCCTCGCGGTAGTGAGAGGAATGCCCAGCGGGGGACTGGTCATTCAGGACGGCATTCGAGAGCGACTTTCAAGAGGAGAGGCGGAGGCCAAGGTTCGCGCGTACGCGTACATGTACCCGACGCTTGTAAACATCGGTGTCGAGATGGATGGTAAGGGGGAGGAGTTCTACAATCAATTGGCATCCATTGGAACCCTCCCTGTCATCCCCCTCAGAACCCAGGGAAGGTCCAAGGGCTTCCGATTTGAAAGCGTGATGGCCAAGCACTTCGAGTTCTCCCGCGTGTGGGTATCCGATGGGGCGACGCCATTCCTCACCGCATTCAGAGATGAGTGGGTTTCGTGGGACGGGACCCAGAAGACGCACGATGACACCCTGGATGCCGTCTACTACGCATTGGCAGCGGCGGGGCTGTTCCTGATCCCAACCGAGGCAAGCACGGATGTTCCGTCTCCGTGGTTTGCGCCGAAGAAGCAAAAGAACCCGTTTGCAAGTTTAGGAGCGACACATGGTCCGTAAACTAGACTACTATCTCGGCCTGGCGAATGCCCTGTTCGAGAGGGACAAAGACCTTCGAGATCAACAGTTGAAGACGGACGAAATGATCCACTTCGAGTACGTCCTTCCGGACAGTCTTGCGAGTCTGGATTGGGTACGAAGGCTGATTAGCGCCACCCCATATCTTGCCTTCAAGGCCGGGCGAAGGGTCCTGTCGGGGATGAACGAGGTTATAACTTGTGACCCGATGGACAACTCCGACGAAGCCCGAAGGTGGTCGCACAAGGTCGAGAGCGTTCTCCAGTGGAACATGGACCTTGCCATGAGGAGACGGGCGTCTTCCCGAGAGGACGTTATCGGGTCGGCCCTGCTGTACGACGAGATTGTGGGGCAGGTAGTCCACCTTCCGACGCAGATCAAAGCAATCAAGTCGATGGGCGGGAACCCGCGAAGGCAGATCGCCGCCCTTAGAGATGGTCCGTTTGCGGTGGTTCTGCCAAACCCGCAACAGGTCCACGCCACCCATTCGGACTACATGCTTGAGGAAGTTCTCAGAGTCGCCGTGATGACCAAGAAGGAAGTCGTGGACTTCTGGGGCGATGCCGCAAAGGACCTGCGAAACGACATTGAAGACGACGAAGATGATTGGTATGAAGATTGTGTTTTGTACGACTACATGGACCACGACTCCCGTGCGGTATGGGTCATGCAGGGGGACGCCGAGGACCGGACAGCTGGCGGTTCTCCGGCCTACGTGATTATGCCCCCGAGAGAGAATGAATACCCATTCCTTCCGTGGGCGGCAGTGGTTGGCGGGACGGCCCTGGAGAGTGATGCCAAGTATCAGAGACACGGGCTTTTGCATCCCCTGTGGGCGGGGCAGACGTGGGAGACCACGAACATCCTCGGTACGCTGGTAATCTCGCAGGCGATTGCAGAGATGGGGCGAGCCAAGAGGAAGAAGATTGGCCCCAATCCGTCAAGCGTCAAGACCAACTTCTCCGAACCGGGAATTGAGTACGAGGTTACGTCGCCCAACGATGTGTTGGACATGCAGGACCACCCCCTTGACCCGGCGATGAAGGAGGCGTGGCAGTATTTTGAAGGACTGATGGCCTCGGCCTCCGTGCCTCCAATCCTGATGAACGTTGAGGCCAATCCTGGGGAAAGCTACTCTGGATACAACCTCCGAATGCAGTCTGCCATTGGGCAACTACTGCCGTTCAAGCGCGAGGGTGAGAGATGGTGGGAGAAGGCTTACGAGTTGATGCTCCTGTGGTGCCACTATTCGGGCGAGGACCTGAAGGGCTACACCGTAGGAAAGAGCGGCGAGAAGGAAATGTACACGCTGGACTCGGACGAGATTGACCCGGACAACATCCGCATCCGAGTGGAATTGGTTCCCGGAACTCCGACGGACAGGCTCCAGAAGGTCAACGCCGCGACCCTGTTGGCGAAGCAGGCCAACGTTCCTCTGCGGAAGGTGTACGAGGAACTCGGATACTCCGACCCAGAAGGTCTCAAGGACGACTGGATGCGAGAGCAGTTCGACATGGCTGAACTCCAGGGCATCGTCACCAAGATTCAAGCCGAAGCCTCTGGAGAACTCCAACAGTTGGCTGCTCAAATGGCGCAGGGGATGCTCCAACAGGCCATGCAACAGCAGCAGGGAATGGCCCCCGAAGTCTCCGGGGCGATGGGCGCCCCTCCGGCAACTGGAACGCCTGGTATGCAGGGAGCCGAGGGGATGGGTATGAACCCGGCCATGGGCGGTACCCCTCCGGCGCAGATGAACCCCAACGCCAACATCATGGAGCAACAGACCGGGGAGACACGCGCTGGAAACTCTGCGGAGATGCCGGTATGACAACCTCAAGGGATACGGACATCAAGCGGGTGGAGTCAAAGCTCTACGTTCTTGACCTGTATCGCAAGTGGCTACAGGACAAGCTCGGCAAGAGGGCGCAGCAACAGCAACAGCCCCCGCCGACATACGGAGGCAAATGATGGCCAAGAAGACCACGAAGCCGTATGTTCCTACCGCCGCAGAGGCCGCGGCCGCGAAGAAGCAGGGGTTCCGGATGGCCGCCGGGGCCAGCGCGGCAGACTACGCATATGCGGCGTCGCACAAAATCGACATCAGGAAGTCGGCCGCATCCCAGAACTGGGGGGCCGATAACAAGGTTTCTCCGGCTGTTCCGGTTGCCCCTGTGATTCCCGTTCAGACCTCGCTTCAAGGCATAAACCAAATGCCTGGGGCGTCGCTGTCGTCCCAGTTGGCATCACTAGCGGCCGGGCAGAACCGAAGTATCGCCGGCGGGCCAGCGCCAGTACAGACATCACTACGGTCGATCAACCAGATGCCATCGACGGTACAGACATCCCTCCAATCAGTTAACGCCATGCCAGCCTACAACAGTGCGTTCTCTGGGGTTACTGGCAGCGCATCGGTAACGCCAGCGAAGTCAAACCTTCCTACGGGGTTCGGTGGAATATCGGCCATCTCGGCTCCTAGGCCAAGCGCGCCCGGGCTTGCGGGCGCCACGGGGACTGCGAGTGTAACCCCCGCGCCTGGTTCGCAGCCGGGTTCCTTTACCGGGGCGGAACCCAAGGCCGCGCAGTTCTATCAACCTCCGTCTACGGCGGGGACACAACCGGGGGCGTTCACTGGATCAGAGCCGAAGGCGGAGCAGTTCTACCAACCTCCGAGTGCCCTTCCTCCAGGGTGGAACGGCGTTCCGAAGAGTATCACAATGGCAGACTACAACGCCTACCTGAGATACATGGACGTGTTCAACTCCGGAAGTCTGATGGGGCAGGTAACACCAAACATGATTGCCGTGTCTCAAGGTCAGTTGAGCGACCAGAACCTCGCTTCAATGGGGTATCAGCAGGGCGCTGACGGAAGTTGGTATCTGGTTGGTGGGGGAGGCTCTGGCGCCGGCACAGGCGGCGAAGGCGGGGGCGGAGGGGGCGGTGGCGGGGGATATTCCCCCAGCAGATCGACCTACGGCTACGGCGCCTCCGACCTTTTGAATTGGAGAATCGGGACATGACACTTCCCGATACGAAGGCCAAACAAACCAGGCCCCTAACAACTCTTGACCCGTCGATGGTCAAGAAGTTCCAGGCCGACTTTGCGTCTGGGAACACCAGGGGCATGTCGCAGTTTGCCCTTGAGGCTGCGAACAAGTACGCCGCCAAAGAGGCTGTCAATCATCAGCGCGAGCAGTGGGCGCCTCCAGTCGAGGAGGACAATCCCCTGCTCCCAAGAAGTCAGCAGGAGTGGAACTACAAGACCGAGGCACTCGGAAGGAACGGGGAACAACTTCCTCAAGGAGCGGAGTCGTGGGACCCGAACGGAAACCCGTACTTTGGTAGCGGGGTCGAGGGATGGGCGAAGAAGCTAGTCAACGACATGAGGGTTGCGGCCGCAAAGATTCCGTCGGACACCAACCCGGTTATGGCCCTTGTCCGAGCGATGGGGTCGGCTCCGGGTGTTTTTGCAAAGAACATTCTTATGCCAGGAGTCGTGGCCCCGGCCAAGGTTGCCGAGAGGGGCGTCGGTAGTGGCAGGGCCATTCAAGAGGCAGCCGCGGGTGCGCCTGGAGAACTTGGCGGATTTGGCCCGGCCCAAGGAGAGGTGAGATCGGCCCCGTCTGGCGCTCTTGGTGTTCCTGGTGGGACCAGGATTGACAGGGTTGCCCTTCCGGGGCAGGCCCAGACCGGCGCGTCGTGGCTGGAGAATACTGCCAACCGGGCGGGGAATGTCGCCAAGGACCTTGTTCTAACGTGGAATCCGGTTCTGGCATACAACACCATTCGCCTTATGCTGAAACCAGGAACGTGGCGAGAGAAGGCCGACGAGCATCAGCTTCAGAGCGCCGCGAGCAGCATAGAATATACCGCCATGATGGAGCCCATGATCCGGGAGGAGTTCATCCGTAGGGCAAGGGCTGGCGAGAACCCGGACCTGCTGAACCTTGAACTTCAGAACCCGGTTGTTGAGGCAATTGGGCAGGCCATTGTTGATCCCCTCAACATTATCGGCATGGGCCATCGGGCCGTCGCGGCCACGGAGCACGGACTTGACGCGGCCCAGATGTTCACAAAGGTCTCTGACGACGTTATCCCCCTAATTGACGATATACGAAAGGTTGCCGAGGCTGGCGGAGACACCGCTCCTTTAGTGGCGAAACTAGATGCCCTTCAGGTTGCAATTGACGCCACCTCAACCGCAAAGAGGGCGGAGCAAGCGGCGAAGGGCGGGTTCTCCGGATCGTTGTTCCGCATGACCGCCCAGACCCGAAGGAATATTGCCGGGGATATGATGGGGGAACTCATCGGGTGGATTTCCGGCTCGGTGAACCACCCCAAGAACGCAGATGAGATTGTTGGCGTATTGGAGGCGATGGCGAAGTCCGCCTCTCCGAATGCGGTGGTAAGGGCCGAGGGATTGGCCCACATGCTGTCGGCGTTCAAGTCTCCTAGACCGTTGTTGTCTCAGGCGGGCAGAGACACGGCCGCCATGTTGTATCACGTTATGGCGGGGAAAGATGGGGCCATCGACGGGGCCAGGTTCATGGAGGGCCTGCTTGAGGCCACCAAGTCAACCGACCCCGCCGCTGTTGCGCTGTGGGCAGGAAGGCAACTAGAGCCCGCGTTGGCCAAGTCCATGCCGTCCATGACGGACGCCATCGAGGCGGCCCAGAAAGTCGAGAGGCTCGCCCTTGAGGGCAAGATCGTCCCAGACGACCTCGCGAGACTTGCGGCGATGGCCCCGAAGGGCGCGCAGAGGAACATCCTTCTTGCCGACAAGCTCATGCAGAGCAAGTTCTACCGCCCGGTGAATTCCGTTCTGTCCGCGATGTACATGGGCTACTCTCCCGGATACGCCATGCGAAACGGCATCCAGAACGCCGTTCACATTCTGTTTGACGAGGGCGCCGGTTCCCTAAACGACATCTTCCACCCGGAGCAGGCGTTCCAGAGAGGCGTTGAGTGGACCGGGGGATTTGCCGGAGCCAGGTCAAGGCAGGGCATTACGATGGCTGGCGGGGCCGTAAAGCCCGTGGAAGAAACAACCAGTTGGCTTCGGAAGTTGGTGGACCGCCCGGCGCAAAGACTGTCGCAACTGTTCGAGACCAACGCGTCCAAGTCTATCTGGGGGCGCTCAGTTGAGAGAACGATGCGCAAGATGCTCGTCCCCGGAAGGGCACTTCCGGAGATCGAGCTGCTTATCAAAGCGGGGATGAGCGAGGACACCGCAAGACATTTGGTGAACCTCGTCATCGAGAACAAGGGCAACGTCAAGGCTGCCGCTGCGGCATTACGAGAGTCCATTTCAACCGGATCGAGAGAGGCGTGGAAGACCCTGCCCGACCTTCTCGGGGCAGAGGACATCAAGGCATGGGAGCAAATTGGTTTACGGGGGGCGCTTGAGGACGCCATTGCGCGGTCCCCGTCTCCCGCCGAGGCGCAGGTTGCCGTAAGGGACATTCTAGAGCAGTACAACAAACAGGCCGCGAGAGTTGCCTTCGACCATGCAACCATAACGGCGGAACATGCCGCCGCGCCCGAATCCGGACTCCTGGGAAGACTGGCCAACAGCGACGCAAGACACGCCGCCATTGACGACATGATGGTTGGCAACGAGAACTCCGTCGGGGAAATCCAGTCGAGTTCTGAACGCGTTCTTGAGAGGGCATACGAGGCGTCTAGAGTTGACCCCGCATTACACCAGCAGGTTCAGCAGATTGTCCAGAAGTACCGCTTCCTTGGCAGGGGAGAGGGGAGCGGGTGGACGGCATTCAAGGCTGCCAGGGCAGAACGAGCCGCCGGAATTCAGTCCGTCCTTGAGCTTACGGATAATCCGAGGAGGGTATTCAGCCCGGACCAGTTGACAGAGATGTGGACGAAGGCCGGATTACAGGGGCCTCCTCCGGCAAACCTGACCCGACAGACATTCAGGGACGCGGCGTTTGAGGTACTTCAGGACGAGAGCTACATTGCCCACGACGGGGCGCGAGACCTGCTATTCCAAGGCTACGTTGACATGAACGAAGAACTCCAGGCCTTTGGGATAGTCGTTGACCCCGAAGACCTCACGAGGGTTACGCAGTCAGTCGAATACGCCAGGGATATGTCCCGCGCCGCCGTCCTGAGGGGCGGAAAGATGTACGCCTGGCGAGCAACCGGATTGACCGACGACATCCGAACGCCGAGTCATCTTCTCCTGGCCATCAACGAGAACCTTCCAGAAGGAGTTGAGCAGTTCTCTAAACTAGAGGACGTTCCGCTTGACGTGGCGGAGCGGGCGCTCCGCAATAGAGCCGCCGTCGGCGGAGACATGTTCAAAATGGTTGCCGCCAATGAGGCGTCTGCTAGGTCGGCCGGACTCAGGGCCGTCTACAATGCCCCGATGGAGGGCGACGTTGGCTCCAGCGGGTGGGCCACGGACCTTTATGGAGAGGCCCTGACTAGGGCCAGGGGTGACGCCAGCAAGGTTAGAGTGCGCTACGTCTCAGAGGGAGACTATGCCGTAGGGCGCGAGGCGGCAATAACCGAAGACCTCGCCCGAGGGCAGAAGATCGAGGAAGAGGCTTACAAGTACACCAAGTTCGACGCCGAGGCCGGCTGGCTCCCGGCGGGAACTCCAGCCCCAGGCGCCAAGTCTCTTCGCCAAGTCATTCCTCCATTGGCAGATGGAACGGCCCCGACATTCGCAAGGGCACTACACGAGGGGCAACCCGGAACGCAAGACCTGATTGAGCGGACCATCGCGTCCATTGGGGAGAATGGCGAGAGGAGAATTCCTGTAATCTCTGACCCCGCCGCCGAAGACGCGCTTAGGGCGTGGGAGAAGGTTGCAGACGAGAGAGTTGCTGAGGCCCGACTGGTTGCAGATCGTGTCGGGGTGATGGACCGCGACTTTGCTCTACATAACTACGGGGAGCGATACGGGTTCGACCACGCCTTGGGATACATCTTCCCGTACCACTTCTGGTACACGAGGACCTACGCCAACTGGCTGAAGAGGATTGTCGCCTCCCCGAGCATCATTGCGAATTACGCCCGCTACAGAGATACGTTGGCGAAGGAACACTCCGACATGCCGGAGTGGTGGAGATACAACATCTCGTCTGATGAACTCCTTGGAATTCAGACTGAGCACCCGCTGTTCTTCAACCTTGAGCAGACTCTAAACCCGATGAACGGGCTGACGGGGATTGACTTCAACGATCCGGCGAAGAGGGTGGACTGGTTCACAAGCATGATGGACGGACTAGGGAAGTTCGGGCCGTCTATCTGGACGCCCATTAGTGTGGCCATTGCGGTGGGGTTGTACAACAAGGACAAGGAGGCGTCCGCAAGGTGGGCCGGGAGGCTCGTTCCCCAGTCGGCATTGGTTAGTCAGACCATCTCCAAGATCACCGGGAAGCCCGTTGAGTTAGACCCGTTCACCAACCTGTTCTCTGGGGGGATTGACCCCTACGAGAGGGGGAGGGTTGGTAGAGCATTGGGTGCGATGGTTGAAGAGGACCCGCAACTTGAGCAGATGGCCATTGAGGCTGCACGAACTCAGACGGGGCCGGTGTGGGACGCCGCCAGAATGCGGGCAATCAATGAGCGGTATCCGGGGCAGTTGAGTTCGTTCTTGTTCGGCGCAGGCTTCAAGATGCGAACTCGTTCAGACATGACCATCGACCAGTTCTACGGGGACTACAATGCCCTGTGGACCATGAGACCGAATATGTCTCCGGACAAGTTCCGGCAGTCGATGGACAACCTCCGCAAAGAATACCCGTTCATGGATGCTCTTCTATTGGCCAAGAAGGCCGGCAAAGAGCGGGACGCAACCTACGCCTACAACGTCCTCTCTAGAATTCCTCCGGGGCAATCAGATGACTACGTTATCTGGGCCGGCGGAAGCAGGGACTTGGTAAACAAGTTCTACGCCGACAAGGGGGATATGTCCAAGTGGGCCGAGACGGACAGGACCAGATTCAACGCCGCCATGATAGACATTGGGGCGATGGTCTCCCTTCCGGATAACGCGACCAGGGCGGAGTGGAACAAGGCCAAGGCGGCAAACAGTCAGATGTACGCCCTCATGGAACAGTCGTGGGGGAAGGACATCATGGGCCGGGTGGATGCGTACTACTCCATCCGAGACGACGACAAGACCGCCGCCAATAGAATGCTTGCCCAGGACCCCAACATTTCGCAAGCCCTGGACTTCAAGGCCAACTATGTGCAGATGACTCCAATTCTGAATGCCTACTACGGGAGCCTTGGGCAGATCGAGTTGTACTGGAAGTCGATGGGGCTGACCAGGGCACAGGTGGCCGAGAAGATAGTGGAGTTCGGCACCAAGATCAACCAGGGCCGGGCGGAGTTGACAGAGGCCCTCCCCGCCTCTACGGGCCAGGAATCCCTCGTGCAGGGTGTGGAGCAGGGCAAGCCCGGCCTTCCGATGCTGAGTTGGCAGGAGTGGCAGGGCGTCATGGGGGAGAACCTGGCCAATCTGGTGGCCGACTACGCCTTGAACGACGACCCGCTTCCCAAGGTGGCAATGGACGCCATATACGACATCTCCAAGGACATGGGGTTAGACAAGTACGTAGTCCTGGAGCTGGCGGCGCAATCCGTGCCGCGTTAGGACTTGACAGTAGCGCGGTTTAGTGCTACTCTATAGGTCAGACTATACATAACAGAGGAGGCAAACGAACATGACTGAGCTGGAGCGGGATGCCGTTCCGGCGGGCGAGCAGGAGGATGGGGAGTTGCTGCTCCCCGGTACTTCTGGCGGCTCACCGGAGCAGGGTTCGGCCAAGGTCAGCCAGGACGCAGAACTCGTAAAGCGACTGGACCAGTTGGACCAGCAACTCAAAAGGTTGCCGGACCTAATCGACGCAGGGATCAAGTCCACCAAGGACAAGCGTTTTCAAGCCCTTGAGGGGATTGACCCCGGCACCCTGAAGAAGTTCAAGACCTACCTGGACAAGTACCAGGGGGACGAGGACAAAGCTATCAGGGAGATGCGTGTCGATGAAATCCTGGACGGTCAATCTTCAAAGCCGGTAGATCGCAGCGGGTCGCCAGCCTCGGAGAAACGAATGACGCGTTATGTCCGACGCCTTCTATCATCGGCGGGCGTTTCCTTCAAGGACCCGGACTACCTCGCCATCGTGAACAAGCACTCTAATCCCCAAGGGGTTGACGAGGACGCTTTTTACGACGACGTGGACGACCTCGTTGAACAACGTCGAGGTAAGCTGGACCGACAGGAGGCCGAGCCGACCGGAGCGGTGGTTGTGGAGGGCGGGCGAGTAGCCGCCCGTCCCGACGCCGAAAAGAAGTACATAGCAGAAATGCAAGCCGCGCGAGGCAAGGGCGCTGCTTTCGGGCGTCCCATCAAAGAGAAGTACAAGAAACTTGGTGTGGACGTTGACGGCATCAATCTGGCCTAGCGGCTAGGAGACAATAATGGCCGGGCAAGGAATCCAGCAGTCATACTCTGCCACGCTTCCGCAGAAGCGGATGGTGACAGACCGGATCATTCTAGCCGACCCGATGAGTATCGCGGGCCTGAATGCTCTGGGGCTGCACAATGAAAGCAAGTTCTCGTTCGTAAACACTCCGGGTCGGTCCTACGAGTGGCTTGAGGACACTTACCTCTTGCGCTCGGACACCGCTGCCGATGTGAATCTGACCTCCGTTACGACCACGACCACAATCGCGATGACGGACGGAACGAAGTTCAATATCGGTGACGTGATCCAGATTGACTCGGAGTACATGTGGGTTTCGGCCATCAGCACGAACACGCTGACCGTTACCCGTGACTTTGGCGGGACGCAGGCGACCCACGCCTCAACGTCCACCGTGTACATCCGGTACAACTCGCGCCTGGAAGGTGCGGCCGTTGGCACGAACAACGGCTTCACCGAGCCGACGACCGGATACAACTACTCGGCCATCCTTCAGAAGCCGATCAACGTTTCCCGCACGAACGCCCTGATCCCGCAGTACGGGATTTCGGGCGTTGTGGAGCGCGAGATCGACAAGGCCATGGACGAGTTGCTCATGAAGCTGAACCTCAGCCTCTACCACGGGCAGCGCGCGGTTGGCACGACCTCGACCCCGCGTTCTCTTGGCGGGCTGGCAGCCTTCGTCACCACGAACCCGTCTTCGGCCTCTTCGGCGGCTCTGACGCAGAAGATGATCGAGGACGAGGTTCAACAGTGCTTTGACGCCGGGGGTTCACCGGACTTGATCCTGTGCAACTCCTGGGCGAAGCGCAAGATCGGCAGCTTCTTCGATGGCTACGTCCGCACCGAGCGCGACGAGACCCGCGGTGGAATTGTCATCGACAAGATGATTAATCCCATTGCTGGCGGGGAAATCGACGTGGTTGTGGACCGCCACTGCCCGACGAACTTCCTGTGGCTCATCGACCGTCGGTACGTTGGGTTCATCACGATTGACGACTTCTTCTATGAGGAACTCGGCAAGCTTGGTGACTCGGCCCCCGGTGGGTATGGTGAGGTTGTCGGAGAGTACGGTCTAGTCGTGGCTTTTGAGAAGGCTCACAGCAACGTAAACACCTTCCTGACCACGGCGTAGGAGGCTGACATGGCTGCAAGTACAGTGTGTTGGGACCTCGTAAAACCCGCACTCCCGGCAGGGGGAATGGCCATTCGGAAGCCCCGCGTGCTTTATGGCGCGGGGACTCCGGCTGGAACAATAGCCCCCTGGTCAACGGAGGAAAAGGGAAGCATCTTCGTCTCGACCGATCAGACCAATGTCGCCGCGTGGATCAAGGTTGCGGCCAATAGCGCGGTTGCAGACTGGGCACTCCTCAGTGGCATCCAGACTTTGGCGACCAAGGTCTACAACATCGACAACGGCGCGGGGACGGCAGATGACGATGTGTTCTACTTCCCGAGGGCGGCAACGCTCTTGAGCGTCGTCGGCGTCTATACCGAGGCCACGGATGCCTCGGGTGCTGCGGAGGCAAATTTCAAGATCGGGTCTGCTGCCGCCGGTGCAGAGCACGTGGGGGCCACGGCGCTCGTAGGGAGTAAGGCCATCGGGGATACCCAGACGTTCGCCCTCGTAACGGGGGTTGTGGCGGCTGGGGGCAAGTTGTTCTGTCGACATACTGGTATCGCCGCAACTGAGGCGGGGCAGTATAGGGTGCAAATCACCTATATCGAGCAGTAGGAGGGCACATGGCCACATCTACCAAAGCCCAACTGCTGCTGGCTTCGAGCCCCCAAATCCAGGGAGGGGCGGTGCTGTCGCCTATTTCTGGAGGCGGGACTCAAACCATCCCAGGGGTCCTCTATGGAGAGGGTACCCCGGCGGGTACCCTCAAGCCGTGGACGGACATGCCGCTGGGTTCGATATGGGTCAGTACGGACCAGACGAGTTACTGTGCCTGGGTCAAGGTCCAAGACAACGACGCCGTTGCCGACTGGGCCTACTGTGGCGGAGTGAAAGCCGACTACAGCAAGGTCTTCAATGGCGACAACGGGGCCGGGGTCAAGGACTATGACTGTTGGTACTGGTCGAGGGCGGCAACGCTCTTGAGCGCCGACCTGATCTACGGTGAAGCCACCGACACATCAGGGGCAGCCGAGGCAACGTTTGCCCTCGGAACCGCGGCGGACGGGGGGCAGTACGTCGCCTCCGTCAACATGGCAGTAAGCAAAGCGCTGGGGGCTGTTACGTCGCTCACTCTTGCATCTACTTCGGTAGCGTCAGGGTCAACGATGTTCTTCTCTCACGCCGGATACGCGGCAACGGAAGCGGGCACGTACCGCATCCGGTTGTCGTGGATCGACCAATAGAATAGCCGAGGCGGGGGGACGGGCCTTTGTGGTCCGCATCCCCCCGCCGGAGTATCCATGCGCGTCTTTGTTCTTGGCAATGGGCCGTCACTGGCCCACGTGAACCTTGACAACTTGACTGGTATTGCGTGTGCGACAAACCGCATCCACTTGTTGTTCCCGACTACTAACTGGCGGCCAACGTACTGGATCATGGCGGACCACAACACGAAAGACGAGTGGCCGCTGGACGAGATACTCGCGGAAGACTGCAAGTTCCTGGTTAGGAGCGACTTCGCAAGCGCCTTTGAGCCGCACCGAACCAGGGACAACGTGGAGTATTTCCAAAGGTGCGACGCGCACGACCACATGAACGTCGAACAGACGGGTATTCCGGAAGAGTGGCACCTCCCGACGTACTGTAGGTTTGGAGGAGGATTGTTCATAGCGATGCAGAAGGCAGTTCTACTTGGGGCAAAGCAGATCGTCCTCCTCGGATGCGACCTGTACGGCCCCAGAGGAGAAGAGGATACTAACCACTTCGACCCCGCCTACTGCCAGAGGATATGTACGCCAGAGGAGTACGACCGCTTCAATCGGACTCTGATACGGGCGCACGAGAACGCCAAGAGGAGTTGCGAGAAGTTGGGAGTAGAGGTTCTGAATGCCTCTGGCGGAAGTCTAGAGGTGTATCCGAGGGTATCCCTGGAGAGCGTTTTGTGACGAGGAAACGACACGGCGGATCAAGCGCGGCATTTGCCAACAAACTAGCAGAGTTGGCCCCTAAAGACTCACAGCACATCACCAAGGATGTTACCGGAGAGACGATCCACAACACGCAGGTTGTTAAGCTGCGGAGAATGGCCGTGACGTGGGCCTTTCCGTTGGACGAGGTGATCTTCTCCAAGTGGGTTGTCAACATGCTAAGGCTTCCCATGATGCCGTGGGACAACATATGCACAACCCAGGCGACGTACATTCTTGATGCCAGGAACACCCTCCACGAGAACTTCCTAAAGACAAGTTCCGAGTGGTTGGTGATGCTGGACAGCGACGTTCTTCCTCCTCCCGACTTCTTGGACAGACTCTTGGCGCACAAGAAGCCAATGGTTGGGGGATGGTACAGGATCAAGGCGGAACCGTATTTCCCGTGCGTGTACGACTATCACGAACTCGACGCGAAGGGAATCCACCAGTATCGACTTAGACGGGTGCCGGGCAAGGGGCTGGAGAGCGTCGGGGGTGCGGGGGCGGGGTGCTGGCTGATGAGCCGAGAAGTTGCGGAGGCGGTGGGGGAAAGACCCTACAGCCTCTATCTGGGAGAGGACCTTGAGATTTGCCGCAAAGTTATTGGGGCGGGCTTCGAGGTTCTGATCGACTGGGATATTGCGTGCGCGCACGCGGGAGTAGCCCTTGCATGAAAAGCCTAAACCAGTACGCATTCAAGAGAGTTGCAGCCGACGGGCAGGTAAATGGGACGAGCCCGTGCAACGTCATGGCCATTCTGCTGTATGGGGGGGCGGCTGCCACAAAGGCGGAGTTCCACAACGCCGTTGACGCAACGGGAACGCACATGTTCGAGTGCAATACGATCATCGGGCAGTCGCACTTCATCGACTTCCGAGAACTGGGCGGCGTCTACTTCTCGACCGCCTGTTACGTTGACCTGACCGGCGCGGGTGGCGTTGCCTGCGTCTGGTACGCATAGGAGGTTCCATGTCTCTTCCGCAGGGTTGTCTTGTACGAATTACGGCGGATGCCATTGTTGGCAACGACCCGTGTATTCTGTACGCGGCGTATCTGTTCGCCGGATCGGACGCGTCGTCCATGCAATTTACTGACGACGCCGACGGACTGGCGACAAACATCTTTGAGATGAACACCGTCGCCAACCAGGGGTGCTTCGTGAACTTCGCAGAGTTGGGAGGAATCTCATTCCCCTCTATCGGCCTCTACGTTGACATCACCGGGACGGGGGCGATTGGCTACGTCTGGCTTAGTAACGTCGGAGCCCCGTAATGCCTCGCTACGACTACTCCTGCCCGAAATGTGGGCACACACACGAGATTAACGTCAGGGCTGAGTGGCGAGACACATTGAAACTGGAGTGCCCGGTAGACGGCACAAGGCTTGAGAGGGCCCCCGCGGCAGGAATGGCCGTCGTCTGGGGCGGCAAGTTCCAATCGCCGTCCATCAAGAAGACGGGCCGCGACGGGGACGGAAGCGAGTGGTAGTGGCCAAGATACTGTTGAAGTGCATCCGCGGATACCACAGCAACCTGTGGCCTCACGCGAGGCCGGGAGAGAGGCGGTGGGTTGACGGGGACTTCATTACCCGCATGAACCGTGACGGCGGAATGCCGTGCTTCGAGGTCGTAGAGGTTCAGGATGGAGAAGCGGTGCGTGAGCCCGAAGTTCCTGCTGAGGCCAAAGCTGAAGCCAAAGAGGCGCCGAAGAAAAAGCGCGGCCGCCCGAAGAAAATCAAGGAGTAGCCAATGGCGTTCACTTTAGGTAACGCTGTACGCGATGCTCTTACGGAGTTGGGGCAGCTCAACGAGGGTGTCGCAACCGGAGGCTCAACGGCCTCCGTTATTGATACGCTTCTCGGCGGGTCGGATGATGACTGGAACGGCGGGACGGTTCTGATTACTCGCGACTCCGCCGGACTGGGCGGCGCCCCCGAGGGCGAGTTCGCCATCGTAACGGACTACACCGGGTCTACAACTGGGCTTATCTCTGTGGCGACCGGCGGGTTCACCGTCGCCCCCGCGGCCGGAGACATCTACGGGGTCTGTACCTCGTACTATCCACTTAGGCAGATCATCCGCTCCGTGAATAGGGCACTGATGAGCCTTGGGGACATCCCTCAAGTCGATACGACTACCCTGGAAACCGCCTCCGGGCAGACGGAGTATTCCGCTTCTGTTGCGTGGAAGCGCAGGCCCCCGTTTAGGGTTGACATTCAGACCAACGACGACTCGGACGACAATCTCTGGGAGACCATCCATGACTGGGAGTACGTCCCGGCCTCGGCCAACACTGCGGGGAAGATCATCCTCAAGAGGCAACCGTCTACGGGATACTATCTCAGAGTGTGGTTTGCCGACCGTCACGCCACGGTCAACGCGCACAGTGACGTGATCTATGAGGGCTTCCAGCCCGAATTAGTTGTGTGGAAGTCCATCTACCACATGCTTGTGTGGCAGCATGGAAGGTCTCAGGGATCGGATGCCTCGGTGGTCCAGATGCTAACCAAGTCCGAGCAGATGCTGGGGAAGTTGGAGACTGTTTCTCCCGTGTGGTATCCGCCCCAGAGGTCAAGGCTTCTCATCGTCGGGGACATTAGATGACCACTGTAACTGTCTCTGGCAAGAACCAGACCCACATGGTCAAACTATCCGCCGGAGGGACGGACATTGGTTTGCGCCCCATCAACGGCGCGGCGGGCATCAGAGAGATTCCGTTCACGCCCTCGTCCCTCAAAGTTACCGAGGGAGGGGGGAAATACTCCGACTTCGACCTGCCCTACAGCCACATCGCACAACTGGACTGGAGTGGCGGTAGAGGACAGTTGGAGTTCAGCGATAGTACAAGGTTCTACGACTCGTACTGCGCGTGGACCACGCGCGAGGGAATGGCCGTTCCGGGTCCCCAGTGGTCGTTTGCGTCGGGAAACAAGCTATGTGACATGAGCCTGTGGAACGGCGCAAACATGAACTGGCTTGCGCTGTATGGGACGAACAGGTTCCAGTCCTACTACAAGAGCACTTCTGGAGACACCTACACAGGAGCCAAGATGGGCTTCTGGATCAAGAAGGTCGGCTCTCCGGGTACCCTGACGGCGGCCCTGTATAGCGACGCAGGAACACCCGGAACCCCGAATGCCGCTATTGCCTCGGGAACAGTTACCACAAGCACGATAACGGATATTGCCTCTCTGTGGTACAAGTTTGCGGTGGCGGCTTCTGTTACCGGGGCAACCCTGTACTGGGTCGTCATTTACGGCGCCGCTACAGACGACATCACGAACCACTGGGAAGTTGGCGGCCTGACGGTCTCTGCCAATGCCGCCTACAAACTGTCCGCCGATGGGACATCGTGGACGAACGGAACTCACAAGCTCTACTTCGTCTACGGCCCCGCTGACACACAGTCAACCTGGGGGTTCTACCGGCACAAGGAGGCGTCGTATGCCTATCTTAACCCAGCCGGCGACGCGGCCCCGACCCTCTACTGCATTGGCGATAGAGGAGTGGCAGATGCGTCAGCCTCCACGACCATTGTGGACGCTACAAAGTCGTGGACGGCAAGTAGATACATTGGCTCTACGGCTCTCATCTTCAACGGGACGGGCAAAGGTCAGTACCGGACCATCACGGCCAACGATACCACCTCCGTCACCGTAGACCCCGCCTGGGGCGTCACTCCAGATAACACGTCCGAGTACGTCATTCTGGGGGATTGGCACCTCACCACGACTTCGATTGGAACTCACGGGCTGGCAAAGCCCATCACCGGAGTCGCAGACTGCGGCTCTACGGTGTACTTTGCGATGGGGGACAAGCAGAAGATTTCTCAGAACAACGTCTCTCAGGCCGCAAACGCCTTCAGTTCGGCTTGGGTGGCCGCCTCAGACAACGTATACGCAGACAAGATTTGCGCCCAGACCGACCCCTCTGGCGGGTCGAAGCTGTGGCGCGTCATTGCTACGGGAGATACGGTAGCCCTCAGCAACGCCGCGGTCAAACTGACCGCAGTGGCGGTTTCAGACTTTACCGCCGCGGGCTATCTGGAGCCATACGAGAAGCCGACCAACCTTCTAGTATATGACGGCAAGGTGTGGGCGATGACCCACAAGAACGTGTATTGGGTCATCAACAATCTCGTTACGAAGCTGGGCATTGGGCTAGAGGCAATTCCAGATTGGGACAACGGGGTTGGCGCTGCGTCTCAAAACCTGTTCCTGTACTTCTCTTGGTCGCATTCAATGGAGAGGTTCTACGGCTCCACCACAGACGACATGGGGACGTGGAATGACGCGGGTTTACCCTCTGGAAGGACCGGCTCTCAGGTCTGCATCCTCCCCATCGTCGGGTGGCTTATCTCCGCCATCGACGCGGGTCCCTCGGGAACGTCATCCGTCGTCGTTTGGAACGGCCGGGGATGGCACGAAATCTTCAGGGCCTGGGAGACGGGGAAGCAAATCAGGAGCATGTACTGGGAGCCAATCATGGGCTCCAGGGGGAGACTGTGGGTGGGCGTTGGGGACGATCTGATCTACATGGACTTCCCCCTTGACACGCTGAATCCCATCAACGACTCCAGCTTCAAGTACAACCATGAAGGACACGTCATCACCTCCTGGCTGGATGCAGGATATGCAGAGTTGAATAAGTACTACAAGGAGATGTCCATTCGGGCGGACAACCTGAGTGCCAACACGACGGTTGCGCTGGACTATCAAACCGACTCCGACGGAGATACATCGTCCTGGACGAACGCGGGGACCGCGGATGCAAGTCCCCAGGAGAACGTTTCGGTTAGCGTGGGCGAGAAGAAGCGCATCCGCTTCCGCTTCCGGATGCTGACCTCTGTACACACAACTCCACCGAAGCTGGTGGCGAGCGTGCTGAAGGCGTTTGCCAGAACCCAAGTCAAATACCAGTTCAACATCACCTTTGATGTTCGGCACAACGGCAGGACGTACAACGGCCTTCCCGACCACAATCCGGATACCCTTCTCAACCAACTGGAAACGTGGGCGGAGGCGACAACGCCAGTAACCATGCGCTGCGTCCTTTCAAGGATGGACAACAAGGTAGTTATCGTGGAGCCGCCGGGGATTGTTCGGTCTACGTGGAACCGGGTTCAAGCATGGTGGACCGGGGTTGCTGATATTGTGCTGCGTGAGGCATGACCAAGAAGAAGGAGAAGCCCTTCAAGTGGAAAGTCATCCGGCCCGCAAGGCCCGACCGCCCGCTTGACAGGCTGGAGCCCGAGCCGGACAAGGAAGTTCTTACTGGGCTGGTCCGCGGAGAACCTGCCTCCGACCTTGAAGAAAGACTGTACGGCGCCCTTGTGGCGAAGTTCGGAGCAAACAACGTGGAATTCCAGCCGTCGTATCTGGGTATCAGGAACCTGACTGAAGTAAGACCCGACTTCGCAATTCACGGCGGGGCCAAGATCATCATTATCTTTGCCGACGACAAGTTCACCCACGGGACGGCAGAGACGATAGAGCACGACAAACTATCTGACGCAAGGCTGATGCAGGCGATGGCGGGAGAGATTGAGATACCCGTTCACATATCCGACAGAGAACTAGACACCAAAGACGCCGCACGGGCGGCAGTCGAGAAGAGGTGGTAGTGGCGACCTTGGGTAAAGGCTTCGTTGACGCCCTGAAAGAGGGCGTCCAAAAGAGCGGCGAGAAGGACACTAAAGCCTTCGCTAAAGCCCTTGACTCGATGCAGCGGAACGTCTCCGGTGTTGCAAATCTGTTCCGGGGATCAGAACTCGTCACCTCTCTGGTTGTTCGCGACCAGCTATCCTCGACTGTGTTCTCCTCAAGTACGGGTTGGCAGGTGAAGGGCGACGGGACTGCGACCTTCAGAAACGTCACCGTCTCCGGCGGCAGCCTGCTGATTACGAATACGACGGACCGTATCCATTTGCAGTCTGACGGGGATGCGTTCTTCGGCTCCAACATTGCGGCTCCTGCCACAACCTCGTTCTCCATCTTCTCGAACGCACAGACGTACAACTCCGAATCAATGGGCGCGGGGGACATTCTGTTTGGGGACAACTCCAGTGGCAAGGCGAACCTGCTGTGGGACGCCAGCGCCGGGCAGATATTGGTGCGCGGGGGAACTACAACTCAGGGATACTTCGATACGACTGGGGCCGCCACATTCGGCGGCGGCGTGGTGGCGCTGAAGTCGGATGGCATAACCCTAACGGGCGGCACCGATGCGGCGTGCCGCGTCAAGTGGAACGACGCCAGTCTTGGCAAGGTCGGAGATGCCTATGCCTACGAGGTCGCAGTTGGCCAGGCCCAGTTACATCTTATGGGAGGCAATGCCCTGGCCGGAGTTACGGTGGGGACGGCGCTACTTGAGGCGTCAAGCGCACCGATAGCAACTTACACTCCACAGACAACGCTATATGTTCAATCATCAACGTCGGACGGGGCCAAGGCGTTCGAGTTGTATCAAAGCAGGGGCGGGGTTACAACGTATTTCCTGAACATCACCAACGACTTGGTGGCCACATGGAACTCCGGGGCGGCGGACATTGATTTCATCTTTGGGGGAGACACGGCCACTAGATTGCTGATGCTTGACGCCGGGCTGGACGCAGTACAAATCGGGACGACAGTTGCAGGGGCGATTGCCGACTTTAGAGCTGCGAGTATCGTGCTGAACGAAGCGGGCGCAGATGCCGACATTCGCATGGAAGGAGACACCGCGACAAGTCTGCTGGTTCTGGATGCCGGGCTAGGCGCAGTCCAGATTGGAGATACGACCGCAGGAACCATAGCGGACTTCCGTCCTGCCGCGATTGTCTTCAACGAGGCGTCCAATGATGTGGACTTCCGAGTTGAGTCCAATGGTGATGCCAACTGTCTGTTCGTAGATGGGGGCAACGACCGGATAGGCATTGGCACGGCGACGCCCACCAAGAAGCTAGAGGTGGCTGGCGGAGATGTAAAGATATACGACCTCGGCTCTGAACTCCTCACCAACCCCGGCTTCGAGACTGCGGGCGGAGGTGGGGCGGATATTTGGGCGAACTGGACGGAGGTTGTTGGAGGCGGTGCGCTTGCTAACGAGACGACACTGGTTCACTCGGGAGCAGATGCGGCGAAGTTGACGGGCAGCGGCCTTCCAAACGCCGTATATGTCTGGCAAGCCTCCGTACCGATTACGCCCGGAGTGACCTATCAGGTCTCATTTTGGACACGGGGCGATGGTACAAATGCCGGGTTCTATTCCCTCTATGGCAGAACCAACGGCCAAAATATAACCTCTGGACCCTGGGACACAACGGGCGTAGCGGGGGCAACCTACACCCAAGTGTCTATAGTGTTCACCGCCACCGCCGGGGCAGCCGAACTTGAGGTTTACTTGTCTGCGCCCACCGCCGCCGGCGGCATCGCCTACTTCGACGACGTGAGCGTGAAGGAAGTCACCGGCGGAGGCCTGGTTCTCGGTGGGCAGATTACCGGCGGGGGGACAGGGGGACTCAAGGTGACGGCGGCTGGCAATGTCGGCATCCTGCGGTCGCCTGTTTCTGGAGACGCTGCGCTGACCGTCTTAGGCGACATGCAGGCCAGTGATTACACCGGCTGGAACTTCGCCAACGAGACGTGGACATATGCGAGTGCGACAACGTTCACTGTGCCGACTGATTTGACGGCGAAGTACCAGAAGGGCACCAAGATCAAGCTGACGCAGACGACAGCAAAATACTTCTACGTCACCGCATCCTCGTATGGCGCACCGAATACAACCGTGACGGTTACTGGCGGCAGCGACTACACGCTGGCGAATGCGGCAATCACGAGTCCTTACTACAGCTACATCGAGAACCCGCAGGGGTTCCCTGGGTGGTTCAATTACGTTCCCACCGTTGTCGGTTTTGGGGCAACGCCACCCACGTTTACCGCCAAGTTTATGATGGCCGGGGTAATGTGCGCCGTAGTCATAGGCGCATCGGCGGATGGCACGAGTACGTCGGCAACGCATTCGTACACAACGCCAGTTGCTCCAACCTCCACTAATTTCCAGAGCATTGGACTGGGGGTAGACAACGGCGCTCTTTGCTCACTTACAACCCAACAATCGGTCGCGCTTGGCCTGGTGTGCGTGTTATCTAAGGGCGTTGGCACAACTAACAACTGGACGGCCTCCGGGAACAAGAGCGCTAATTTTACGCTTATATACCCATTCTAAGGAGTCTCACATGATAGACCTCGACAAACAAGACATCGTGAACCTGCTTGCTGCTTTGAATGCGTTACAAGTCAGCGGCAAGGAGGCGCACCAGACGGTATTAAGACTGATGGCCAAGTTAGAGGCTGCGCTGAAGCCGGAAGAGCCGAAGGAATGACCGTTCAAGGCCAAGACTACTCCCACTACAACGAAACGGTTGACTTTGCGCTGGCGGTAAAGAGCGGGCAGTCTGTGTTCTATTTCAAGGCCGGCGAGGGCACGCAGGGAAATGGGATGCAAGACAAGACGTACCAGTCCAAGAGGCTGGCGTGTCTTCCTGTTGCGCCGTTTGGGCCGTACCATTTCCTCAAGATGACCGCGACCGCACCGTCACAGGCGGCGTGGTTCAAGAAGTGCGCACCAGAACCCACTCCCTTGCCTCCGTTTGCGGACATCGAGCAGCACCCGTTCGAGCCGCCGAACAATACAATACCGCTGGCGAAGAAGCGGACGCACGTCCACGACTACCTGTTGGGCATTGAACAGGACTTTCTTAGAAGGCCAATCGTCTACACGGGTGTCTACTGGTGGAAAGACAACATTGGCGATGTCTCGTGGGCGAAGGACTACCAATTCGTCTTTGCCGCGTACTTGTTCTACAAGGAACCCATCCCGGCCAACTTCAATCCCTACTGGCCCGGCCCGAGAACGCTACCTCCCGGTGTTCCGCGAGAGAACGTCATCGGCTGGCAGTGGGCGGGGGACATTCCTAATCCGGGTAAGTATCCGTGGGCCAGTGGCGCGCAGGACTTCAACACATTTGACGACAGGATACTAGACGGCTTCAAGCCGCCGCTAACCATCGAAGAACGAGTCTCTCGACTTGAGAAACTCCATCCAGAGATTGGGGGATAGAATGGCAGAC
This sequence comes from Thermoleophilia bacterium, assembly GCA_041658445.1. Taxonomy (GTDB): domain Bacteria; phylum Actinomycetota; class Thermoleophilia; order BMS3ABIN01; family BMS3ABIN01; genus JBAZWE01. The sequence goes on along the minus strand of JBBAAB010000001.1, from coordinate 16,834 downwards.
GGCAACGGCCTGTTCGCAGAGGTGCGCCAGAAGATGGACAACGACGAGGTGCCCGACAATCTTTCTCGGGCGATGTTGTGGGGCGCATTGGCCGTTGTCTACAAGAAGTTGGATTGCTTCGCCACGAAAGACGCATTGGCAAAGCGCGACGCTAACTGGAAGAAGGAACGGAAGATATGGCTTGCCGTCGGGGGCTTCCTGCTGCTAACGCATCTCCAGCAGGTCGTTGTCTGGGGAGAGACGCTATGGAAGTTCGTCGTGGCGCTTTAGGGCAACTGCCCCAAAACGCCGCAGAATGGCCAGAAAGCGCCCCTGCGAGGCTATTCTTTTCGCCGCCAAACCACAACCAGCGTTCCAATGGCCGCCCCGAGGGCAAAGGGGATAACGTTTGCCCGATTGATGACTAGCTCTCCGAGGGCCAGCCCCCACAGTCCCCAGCCCAAGAACGCCAGGACCGCCGCTCCGGCGGCTTTTCGTTTCTGGATGGCAAGCGTCTGCGCAGTTACCAGCGCCTCACTGATGAGGCCCGCGAGGAACAGCAACGCCCAGATCAAACGAACTCCTCTACCGGAACTCCGCCCTTGCGAAGCTGCTCAACTATAGCGTTCCACGTTATAGTCCGCGCCTCCTGTTTCCATAGAGCAAGCCACAGCCTCAAGAAGCCGTCGCCGTGCGGCTTGCTGCGCCTCCATCCAGGAATATGACCAACCTCATGGAGCAGGGTTCCCCCGCAGGCCATTCCAACCCCCACGTCGAACACCCAAGTCCCACGAATGCGACGAATTCCGGTATCCACGCGCCACCTGTGCTCTCGGTGGAACTCCAGCGGCCACGGCCCCTCCCCCGCATACTCAAGCCACGCCGGAGAGGCTTTGATGGCGTCCCACGTTGCTATCATGTCCGCCATGTCAACGAACGGCCAGCGCCAGTAGAGGCCAAGAATCTCCTCGGTGTCGTAGATTGCGCTGACCCAGTCGCGCGCCCTCATTTCTTTTGCTTCTCCGCGCACTCGAACCAGAACGTGCCCTCTTGAATGCTCGTGTCTACTGGGAGGTCTATCGTATCCTTCCTGTACTTCCCCGGATGCCAGACTACCAATACTGGTTTGTTGCCATGCTTCAGCAGGAACTTCTTGTGCATGTTCTTTAGCTGCTCTTCCAAAGACACCCGCCTGTCAATTGGATATGACTCGCCCTGCCTCAATGTTCGCATACGCCGCTCCTACACGGAATAATGGATTGTTGGCCTGTAATACGCCGACCCCGGTATCTTCTCGTAGCCGATACCAAAGCACAACCCGCCCATTGCCGCGGGCATGTAGGCGGCCTTCTCGGCATAGGATGCGCGACTTCTAACTGCGGGCTCGTCTAGACCAAGAGGAGCACTGGATAGATAGGACTTCATAAATGCCCCGGTGCGGGCAAGGACCTTCGTCCTGTGGTGGTGAACCCCATCGGGGGTTACGGCCTGCCGATCAATCGGCGCGCTGACCTTTGCGTGACTGTGCCCCATAAGGTAGATGTCGGCGTCGATGAACTTCAGCAGGTCCTCAACTCTGTGCAACTGCCCTCCGGAAAGTCTAGACGATCCGAAGCCGTGGTGGGCGTAGATGATACAGTCTGCCTCCGGGTGCGCCCTGGGGGCCTCCGGATAGGTGAGTCGAATCAAGGACGCATCCCCAAGGAACTTGCACCCCATGTAGGTGCAAATCATCTGGTCAGTCGTCGTCCCGTTCTCGAACATCCAGTAGTGGTCCCCCTCCATGAAGCCAATCCACCTTCCCCTGGTGAAATCCAGCAGCCTCACAAACCTCTCGACCACGTCGGTCATTAGTCCATTCAATTCCTTCTTGACGCTATCCCTCAGCGGAGACATGATGGCCCTTTGAGATGCGGAGGCAAGATCAATCGGCTCCCCAACTCCCAGGAAGTATGCCCCCCTGTCCATGCCCCATTTGAAATGATCGAGGACCTTGTTCTGCGGCCAGTCCTGGCTCAGGTAGTGAATATCTCCAACGGGCATTAGCAGGATTTGCTGATTGGACGCCAGTTGAAACGGCGTCTCGGCCTCGACGGGCTGCGTTTTGTACTTGTGGATAATCACCCTTGGTCTCCTGTGTGAGTTCGCGCCGGATGTGATAGGACCTCTCGGATGACAAGCCTCGCCTGCTCCTCAGTCATCCAGGCGTTGCGCTCTCCGGATCGCCTGCGGCCTATCGTCTTGATGCCAAGGCCGCTGATGATACCGGATAGGGCGTTTGTGTTCCTGATGTTCGGGCCAAGCATGTCCGCCAACTCCTTGGCCGACACATAGGAGGCCCGGTCTATCTCCGCCTGCTTGCCGACCGCCTCAATCTCTTGGCGCAGTCTTGTGCGAATGGCGTCTTTCATCATTCCTCCCAATTGGCGGGGGCCGGATTCCCCACCCGGCCTACCCCGTTGCCCGGATTGCACCATGCCGTTTCGACGGCACCGACCTCAGCCTGGGGAGCCTCGATGGGGGTTGGTGTCCCCTCGGCCCCTTACGCATTCGGTTGGCAACTCTCCGACGTGGCCACCACGCCACCCCGCCAGTTGGCAGGCCGGGTTTGGCGCCGACACTGCCACAAACATGCCCGAGACTCCTTTCTTACCGCAAGGATTTTGCGAACTTGACGGCCTCGGCTTCTGGCGCCAAACCAAACACGCCCTGGCCCAAACCAACGGCGATGACTACTCCGCCAAGGTAGTCCAGGAACGCGGCCGGCTCGACACACAAAAGTTGCGGGATGAACTTGACCAGCAGGTCAAGACAGCCTCCCCATGCAACGACGGCTCCGACGACGATGTACCCGCCCAGGACGACATACTTCTTCGTCTCCTTGGGCAGGCCGCCCCACTTCACGTTGATTACCGGGAAATACTGCACAAGAATCGTGAAGATCAGCGAGATGACGGTGGTGACGGCGGCAACACTCAACAGGTTTACAGACATTCTATTCCTCCTTCCCATCCCCTTTCGGGGCATCAGAATTAACTCGGCACTTCTTGACCAAATCGGCTATGTCGTCCAACTGGTCCAGTGCCTGCCTGTAATCGTCTGGATTGACCCAGACGATCCTCTTGACTTCTTCCACAACGTCCTCGGGGGTTAGGTGTTCAGTCATCCCCGTCCTCCTCCCTTATGCCCCTGCCGGGGACTTGTTCGTTTGGTCCGCGCCCAAAGTATCGTTGGGCGACGGAGTATAGCATACCAATTCGTTCAACTCATTTGGGCATCCGGCAACTTGAACCATTTCCGGCCCATCGTCTAGCGGGGCAAACGCAACCGCCGGGTGGAGAATGAACCCGACTACGCGATACAACTTCCTATCGTGCTTCCTCTCGGCTATGTCGCCCAGCGCCCATCTTCCAACGCGCTCCGGAGTGTTCATAGTCGCCCAGACTCCTTAGTCTTCCTCGTCTACTTCCAAGTCCGCGGCAGCGTCTAACTTCTTGGCATATTCGCGGAAGTAGTCGGCCTTACTCTGCCCCTCTCCCTTACGTTGTAACTCTAAGGCCACTGTAATACACGACCTCGGAGAGGCAATCATCAACTCCTTCTGTCTCATGTACTCAATGGCCATTATCAATAGAGAGGTGTTTTCACCGAATACAGAGTGCCATGCCTTGGCGCCGGCAATCCATGTTTGTTTCAGGACGCCAATCGGCTCAAACCCGGCCTCCTGTTGAAACACATCCAGGATACGCCTTAGATGTTCCGGCTGACGCGGCCAGGAGGTGCGTCGGACATGATCCGGCATATGACTGGCTCCCTCTGACGGCCCGAAGAATGCCTCTAGTTCACTCATGGCCTCCCCGCGAGGGAGGCCAAACATTGATCGAGATACTTCACAAGGTCGATTAGAGCGGCATCTTCCGCTGTTCCCCCGGCGGTCATAACGCCGCGGACTTCATACTGTTCATGCGCCCATTCTGAAATGGGGCGTGCCGCATCCTCTACCTCCTCCAGCGCCTCGATGCGGGCCTCCATCTTGGATACCTCGTCAATCATGTCGTCCCATCCGGCGACGCCGCCGACATAGGCTTCCTCAAGCATTCGTTCACTTAGGGGTCCGTTAGCCATTGGGCTTCTCCTTGGGGGCGGCATCGGGGTCTATAGCCCCCCCCGTTATCCAATGCCTCGGCCACATCCCCTTGGGCATGCAGAAGTCCTCGTGGTCTAGCGAACCCTCTCGACCGCAGGCACACTGTTTGTCGGGCTCTAGTTCTGCAAGCGCCGAAAGCGCCCACGCACGAATGCCCAACAGCCTTCCAATTCCTGTCTCGTCGGGCCGTAGAGGCTCGCACAAATCCAACACTGCGCGCCATGCCTCCTCTCCGCGGTCTGGGCACCGGTCAGCTTCTTGTTGGGCGGCGCGCCGTGAGGCAAACCATCCCAACTCATACCATGTCCGGCAGACCGTCTTGGGCGTCCCATAATTCCCTCGGCGTGAGAACTCCAAATCGAACTCTTCTTGTGCTGGCATTTCATCCTCCAACTGCGGGCGTCCGCTCCAGCGAGTTGTTATACGGCTACCAACCATCGAACTCCGGCAACTTGGCGTATTCCTCCTCGGACATCTCGACCACCGTCAGGGTGATAGACGTTCCGACTGGCACCCCCTCAATTCCGTCAAACTCCCCCTCGACACAATTCGCCGCCCCCTTTAGGGTATCGGTATAGGAGCCGGGCATGTCGCTCCGAGAGACCTTGATGTACTTCATGTTTCCACCTCCTGCGTGGAGCCGTATAACGGACCGGAGCTAAGCTGCGTGGCCAACCTTCTTCGACTTTGAACCCCGCTTGGGCCGAGTCGGCTTCAGCGAGTTGTTATACGCACGGGCGTTAGCCCCCCGGCATGCCGGGCATGTGTGCGGTCGGATTGCGCGGGAGCGTGAACACCGACGTGGAGCCGTCATACTGCGAAATCGAGATCACCTTGCTTGCCGTCCACGCCACAATCGCATTGCATCTCGGCGCGCCATACCCCGATCTAAACTCGTAGTCGATCATCGGGGCGGCCTCGTCCCAAGACAGGACCTCGCCGCGACGCTGTTCCTGATACTGGGGCACAGCATCGCTGCCGTAGTCGCCCCATCCCATCTCGCCAATCACGACTGCCAGGATTGGCTCCTCGTCGGCAGCCTCCAACATCCATGCTTTCAAGTTGTCCATTTGACCCTCATCTTCCGTGCGTATAACGGACCGGAGCTAAGCTGCGTGGCCCAGCAAGAGAGCCAGAGCGGGCCAGCCCCCATTGCACTGCGGCCTCCACAACAGTTTGCCCCTCTTCACATCGAGGTCGAACGCGATGCTATCCACCTGGAACCAAATGTGGTCGTCGTCCATGCGCTCCATGTGGAACGAGCCCCCTTCGCCCACGATCTCGTCATCTTCCAGGACCCGCTTCAGATGCGATCCAACGGCCACGTCAGCTTCAGCTTCTTGTTGGGCGGCGACACCATAGGCGGATACGGCCCAATCCCACCACTCCTTGCTGGCACCATTGTTCTCTCGGTCCAGAGCAATCCATGCGGCCATTGCCTCTATAGACAGATACGGTGCGGGCATTTCAACCTCCAACTTCGGGCGACCGTCCAACGGATCGGAGCTAAGCTGCGCCCCGAACCCTAACGATCTACTCGGCTCGCCAACAGGCGTCCGCTCCAGCGAGTTGTTAGGCGCACCAGCGGCCGAACGAAATCTCGTCCGTTGAGAGAACAATCTTGGCCAACTCGCCCAACTCGCCGGGCATCTCCGCCACATGCGCAATGAACTGGGCGCGCAGACCATCCTCATGCGAATGTGCCACCTCATCGTCATCCGCCTCTTCCCTGATCTTCTCGACTGATGCCAGGGCCTCTTCTTTGGTCATTGGCCTTCTCCTTCTGGGTGCGCCTAACGGATGCGAGCTAAGCTGCCGGGCCTTTGCAGCGGCATCCGCTGAACATGCACAATTTCTCCGTGGGATGATGCAATGATGGGGGGTGCCCACATTGGCAGGCCCGGTCAGCTTCAGCGACTTGTTGGGCGGCGAGAAAAATGTGCCGCGCTAGACGGCAGGCAAGCGCCGTACACACATCGAAGTCTGCCCCGTGCCCGCAGAAACCATGATAGCGCCTAGCCTCGTCAACTAAAGCCATGTTGATGTCCACTGTTCCCTCTCTCTGGCGTGGCGACCGCCCAACTACATGGCAACGATGGACAAAAGGTCCTTGTAGTGCGACTTCTCGCCCTTGTGTTCTCCGGCCTTGATCTCGAACTCTCTACCAATGGCGTAGTGGACGAGAAATTCACAACCATACTCAACGGGCAAGTCCGAGAAGTCGTAGTCGTCTGCGACATCATGCAGCATGTCCCACATCTTCTCGCGTTCGGCGGTGAACTTGATCGTCGGATACTTGCCTGGCGCGTCTTTGATCTCCGGGTACAGCTCCAACTTGAACTTCTTGTCCGGCAGCTTCGCAAGGGTGAACTTGACACACTTGAACGTCAGTTCCTCCCCTTCTTTTGCGTCTGCCTTCGGCTTGTCTTGTTTTGTCTCTGCCTCTTCGGCCTCAACGGTCTGCCCCTTCTTTGCCTCGGCCGCCTCTGCCTGCATCTTCTGGATCGAAGCCTTCTTCTCGGCCATGCTCCGCCCTACCGCCGCGGTCAGCCACGCGTCGTTCTCGTCAAACGCCTCGTCTCGATTGGCGTCGGGGGGAAGGCTTACCTCTAGTTCTGCATCCACGCCGTAAGAGCCGAATTCGTTGTCCCCCAGCTTGCGGCTTACATGAACCTTGAGAGTCTTCGGTGTGCCGATCATCTTCATTCTCCTTGGCAGTGGGCGCAACGTCGCCCGTTGGTTACACGGTTGCATTCGGGACACAGGTTCTCGTATGGAACTCGAACCGGATCATTGTCCCCGTCAATCACGAGACGTTTCGGTGGCCACTCGTTTCCCTCCGGGGACTTGGCTTGCGAAGTATCGCTGGGCGCGAGGGCCATGCGGGCCTCTCTCCACCCACACGCGCAGTCTTCGTCCACAAGACCCGGCTCCATACAGCCCGGAAGGTGTTGGCCGTACTGAAGCAGCCTCTTGCGGTCGGCCTGCCACGCATCGGCGTGGGCCATGATATCCTCCTCGTGCAGGCGAGGAACATACGGCAACTTCCGCAGCGTCCCCGGCGTGTAGTCCATGCGCCCTCCCCCTATGTGAATGCCCACGCCAAGGCTGCGGCGTACATGAAAACGCCCATTCCAAATGCGGGCCACCAGTTGTGGTCTTTGATTGCCGAGTACGCCACGCAGATCAGGGACACCGCAGCGCCGACAACAAGAAGGGCCATTCCGATTGTGTGCCTCATGCCCAGACTCCCTATGCGTCCTGTTCCGGCTTCAAGTCGGCGGTAGCCACCAGTAATTCAGCGTCAATGGCCTCGTTCAATGTCTTGTGTCTCTTCGGGAACCACCGGTACTCAATGCCAGCCAGAAGAAGTTCCCCCCCCTCGCGAACATAGAACCCGCAGTTGGAGTCAAGCCACTCCAGCCGCTTCCTCAGTTCGGCGTTCTCTCTCAGGGCTTTGTTCAACCTGGGACGTAGATTGGGACGTTCTTCTTCCATTTCAACCCTCTCTGTATGGAGAGAACTTGTCCACATACCAGTCCATGAACCGCTCGGGGGCGATATTCCACAATTTCTCGCGCAGAACGTTCCAAATACTCACCCTGCCGGTCTCATGGCATCGCCCGCATGCAACAACGGGGCCCCCGAGTTCCATAGAGACCAATTCGACCCAGTTCCCCTCGCCTTCGCACGTTGGACATTTCATGTCTGTCTCCAAGTTGGGCCGGGCGGCCGAAGTCACGTTCGGCTCACAGGTGCCAACCGGCGTCCTCTTTAGCTGTAGGCTTCAGGGCCGCCTGTGTGGCTGGACTTCCATCAGCGCCTACTCGCTGCGCACGGCTCACTCACGAGTATCAACCCGTTTTTGTCCTGTGTCAAGCCCCAAATGTGCCACAACAAAATCTACCCCTTGAGAACGTCCAGCCCTGCCGGGGACTTGAAGCTAGGGCTTCGCGTCCAGAGTACAGCCTGGGCCACAGCGCACGCTCGTCGCCACAAGTTCCTCTGCCGTCTGCCTCACCCACTCCGGCAGGCTGTCATACTCCGCCGGCACCGCGTCCGTCTTCAGGACGGCGGCGGCGAAGATCACCACAGAGTCGAAGTCTAGGACCTCGTTCATTGGTTCTCCTACGCGGGCGTCTCGCCCGCTATGCTTAGATTTCCGCCCACCGTGTCGTTGTAGGCATCCAGAATGCCGCGCACCAGCGCCTTGGCGTCGGCCAACATGGTGGTCACGCCGGCAACAGCGTGCTTGGCGTAGGACAGGTGCAACTTGGCTTCCTTTGCGGTCCGGTATGTCCCGATGGAATACAGGATGTCGCTGAGTTCCTTGAGCGTCTCTGCCCAGCGGTCAAGAATGGTCAGCGGCTTCTCGGGCGGCGAGGGCGCAACGGTTGGCCTGGCAAGGCGCAAAAGAGCGCGCTGGGATACCTCTATGTTGTTTTCAAGAAGGTCCTTTACCCAGGCCGAGAAGATGCGGTCCGGGAGGCGCGCCTCCCGTTGCCAAGACTGCCGCATCATGCGGGTGATGCCAAGCTCTTCTGCCGCGGCGGCCGCATTCTTGTATCCGGCGGGCGCGCCAGCCGGTTTCGGCCCGTCCCCGGCCGGAAAGACATTGAGAATGTCGCCGGCCTTCCGCTCGCACTTCAACTGGTAGACCTTGACCCGTTGGGCGTACGGGCCGGCCCCCTTGGCCGCCAACATGGCTGAGTAGGCGTCGGCGTCACTCCGAAGATTCAGGATGTCCACCATCTCGGTCGCCTCTGCCAGCGCGACCTCGGCCCCAGACATAATCGCCAGAAACCTTTCCTCGTTCACGCTGGGAAGTACGAGTGCCTTCTGCATTTCTCTCATTTCAGCCTCCTAAGCTGCCTACAGCATAAGCCCGAACCAGAGGCTGTCAAGACGCCAGATGTAGGCAAAATGCCGCCGGGGGTTGACATGTGGCCGATTGTGGGTGTATGCCGTCGCCCAACGATACATGACATGCACGCGAAGCTGCAAGTCCCCGGAGGGCAGGGCTTGACTTTCCCTAGAATGAGGCGTAATCTATATGAGCGACTTCCGGGTTCATGGTGCGGGCGGCTGTATAAATGGCCCGAACGGGGAAGCATTTAGGCATGACCAGTCGGTTCGAATCCGGCCCCGCACCACTAGAGGACAACATGACAGTCATCGAAGACCAAGAACTGAAAGAGGTGGGCGTTGCCGCGAAGCAACTCAAGGCCGCGCTCGGCGCCATCAACCGCGACGACCGCCCGCTGGATACCGCGGACTGCGTTGAGATTCTACACGCGATAGCGCGCTACATGACAATCCACAACATTGAACGCTAGCAAGCCCTGTCGCACCTGCAAGGACAAGAACGGCAAGCCGATTGTCCATTTCCCGGTAGAGGTTTATCGGAAGTGGATTCGTTTGTATCCCGCGACAACCGGAAGACCGGGAGAGCAGTTCGTCCGATGGCAAGCCATTGTTGAGAAGCATACGAAGCCCTTACACAAGCCGGCTTGAGGACAGAACTCTTTACACAAGTCTGCAAGTATGTCGGTAGTTGTCCAGAAGTTCCGACGATATGACACACCCTATAGTCTCAAATCTGCGGGTGCGAAACCGCGTCAACAAGATCGCAGGGCGGGACAGCCGGGTAAAACGTGTGCCCTTATGCCGCCGAACCAAACCGGCTCACACATCTGGCAAACCAATTGAGACACTTTCGCCGCCGCATACCGGACGGCGTAGCCGAGGCGAGTGAAGCGAAGACCAGCGCCGTTTGAGGCTACGTCGGGACGATGCCTAGGTGAAATGATTCCGCCTTGACACAAGACCAAACGGGAGTAGACTTACGGCATGGGGAACGAGGCGAAAATGGACAAGAGACGGGTCTGGGACAGAACACCGAGAGGGCGAGCGAACAAGTTCCTCTGCCATTGCCGGGAAAAGGGCAGGCCGTGTACCAGCACATACGAAGAGGTGATAGCGCTGTTTGCGTCCGGTGTAGACTGGCGCGGTCGCCCGCTTGATCCCGGGGCGCGGTATCACATGGAGCACGTTCACGGGGGTCCCGCCATCGGGCTTGTTCCGTCTTGGCTAAACCGCGCAATGGATAGGCGCATTGTAGACAACTGGGCAGAGTTCAGGGAATGCGCCAAGCTCAGCCGCGGACTTGAATGACTGCGCCTACTGCCCACCATCAACAGACGCTAAAAGAGGGGCTTGACAACCCCAGAAACAGGCGCATAATCTAGTTATGAACACGCGCACCTGCAAACAATGTGGCTGGGACAAACCAGAAAAGCAGTTCTGCGAGAAGGACAGGCGGCTCAAGAACCTCGTTCATCGAAGCATCTGTAGTGATTGCCGGGCGGCCAATAGGCGCGGACGGCCGAAGATGCCGGCGGGTTACGAGACCCTGAGAGAGACGAACGACTTGTGGCCTTCCGGGAGGGTATTCTCCAAGGCCGAATTCAAGGCCGATCTGGCAGAGGGAACGTGGCCAGTCGGAATGAGGGTAAGGTGCAATGGCAGGAAGTACGAGGTTAGCCTGTGCCTGAGGAGGCTGAAGTGACGTTCGAGACTGTTTACCGAGCCATGAGAATAGCGGAGCGGCAGGCGCACGAGTTTGCCGGATCACAGCCCTGGTCTGGGAGGGGCGGGAAGCACGAGTCCAAGAAGCAGGAGGCCCACCGCCTGAGTATGATTATTCGTAGGAACCAACAGGCGGCTGCGTTTTCAGAGTGGCTTGATAAGGAGGCGGGGCTGTGACAGACTACTTGGTGGCAAACGAAGAGAGAGACTGTGGCACTACTGAGATGGTGGGCTGTCTAGCACTAATTGCGGCATTCGTTCTTGGGTTTGTTGCCGGTTGGCTTGTGACATGATTTGCACACTCGGCGCGCAAGTTTACACAGCGGCCGTATAATCACTAGTTAGCCCGCAACGAGAGAGGGTCTTGAATGGCGAAGGTGACTGACGCTCCCAGAATCGAGTTCCTGGTCTCCGCCTTTGGCAATAGCAAGGGTGAGGTTGCCCGCGTTGTCTCAGAGAACGCCACCGAGGTTGGCTATGTGGACGGTCTCGGGCGCGCATGCTTCCTCTACAAGTTTGAGGAAGGAATTTCGTATCGGTACATTGCCCGTGGTGAGCGGGCTAACAACTCGCTGAAGCCGACTCGGCCCAAGCGCGGTTCCAGGTCGAAGAGGGTTAGCCGAGCGGCTTAGCTCACATCCGTTGGACGGTCGCCCGAAGGAGACGAGGAAATGCCCGAGATGAGCGAGTTCGAGAAGTGGTGGCTGAGTCCCGAGGTGGATCAGGACGCAAACAAGTTTGATTCTCGCAAGGGATTCGAGGCGGGCTATGCCCGCGGTCTCGCCGCCCAACAAGAAGCTGACCGGGCCTGCCAATGTGGGCACCCCCCATCATTGCATCATCCCACGGAGAAATTGTGCATGTTCAGCGGATGCCGCTGCAAAGGCCCGGCAGCTTAGCTCGCATCCGTTCAACGGCGCCACTAACTGGAGTGCGAAATGCCCGCAACAGAAGAGTTTGACAAATGGTGGAAGCGCCAGGCCGGGCGCCGCGGGTGGCGAGATCAGCATCGCGTCGGGTTTATGGCTGGGTTTAGAGTTGCCAGACGCCTCGCCGTCGAACAACTCGCTGAAGCTGACCGGCCTTCAATTGCAAAGCAGATGCTTGAACACGTCATTGATGAGGGCTACATTGACGATATGCCTGGCGAGTGGTGAGTCCGGCAGCTCAGCTCGTTGGGCGGTCGCCACGCCCGTGAGGAGAGCGAATGACAACGATGAAATTGCACATCCCGTATGAGTTCCCGGTTGTGGTGTGTGGCAACTGCGACATGGGCTATGTGGTGTTGGCCCTCCCGTTTGTGGCCTCCTGCAAAGAGGCTGAGGCATCAGACTGGATGATGCAGGATTCCGTGTCGTTCTGCCCGTATTGCGGCTCTCCGGAGGCTCTCGCCGCCCAACAAGTCGAGGGGAATGGCCCGGCTTGCAACCCGTATGAGGGCATGACGGCGGACGAGAAGGACGCGTACATTGCCGCCCTCGCAGGGAAGGAGTAGAGGATGATACCAAAGATAGCGGAGTTTGTCGCAAACTGTTTCAATGCTGCCGAGGTAGCTGGGGAGAGCAATCATAAGTGGATGGCCGTTGCTGCCGTATCCGCCTTGGAAGCCCGCATCGAGGCGCTGGAGGAGGTGGCACAATTGAGGCGCAGTGTCATCATCTACGATGACCCGAAGTTCATCGGCAGATGGGTGGCGGTTCCCGAAGAGGACTTCGACGCCCTTCGTGCCGCCCTCAAAGGAGAAGCCATGAACCTGCAAACAATCAAGGATCGCCTGGCCCTGCCGGGCACATACGAAGTAATGCTGACGGAGGTTGATTGGCTAGTGGCCCGCATCGAGGCGCTGGGGAAGTTCCGCAAGGCCGCTGAATCCTACATGGAGTTGGAGTCCGACCTTGGGCCCCACGCCTCGGAGACGACATTGGCGCTGATGAGACTGGACGAAGCCCGCGCCGCCCTCAAGGAGAAGCCCGCCGCCCAACAAGTCGCTGAAACTGACAATGCCGGGCACCCCAGATCGGTGCACCATCCCATAGAGAAGCTGTGCATGTTCAGCGGTTGCCGCTGCAAAGGCCCGGCAGCTCAGCTCGTTGGGCGGTCGCCAGGAGGCGAAAGATGGATGACCACCGGACAGAGATTGAGGGCTACCGTGCGTTCACGCATGTAGACAACTCGCAGACCATTGTCCGCACCGGGACGCGGGGAAGGAGTGAGAAGATGGATGAATATGAACGATGGGCCCTGAAGAGTGAGGCGTGGTGGGCGCGTCGCGAGCGCGACGACGCCCGCCGCCAGTTGGCCGAGACGGAGGACGACTTGGCGGAGGCGGCAGGGCTGGTGTGGAGACTCATTGAGTGGTGGCGCGATCCAAATCAGGACTTTGAGGATTTGCCTCGCTGGCTTCAGAGGGAGATAGACCGCTGAAGCGCGACAAGAGGGACGCCGAGTTCTCGGACTTCATTCGTGCCAGGGCCGGGCATGGCTGCGAGAGGTGTCACAAGTATTATGGGCCAAAACATGCTGGTTTGCACTGTGCCCATGTGTTCAGCCGCAGGAACAAATCAGTAAGGTGGGACGAAGACAACGCTTACTCTCTCTGTTTTGCGTGCCACCTGTGGGCGCATGGGAATCCGACGCTGTTCTACGAGTGGGTGATTGAGAGAATGGGACAAGAGGCATACGACGCCCTGCGAAGGCGGGCGAACGCGACGACAAAGCAAGTTGCAAAGTAGGCCCGAGAAGCGAGATATGCGTCGATTTTGACGCCGAATCACTAGTTCGACGGTCGCCACGCCTGAATGGAGGGAACGATGATTGATCCTAGAGATGCAAGCCGCGACAAGATTTGGTGCATAGCGCTCGTTGCCACGCTGCGAGTCGATGACATACAACGGGTCACGGCGGAGTTTCTGCGCCTGCGCGATGAAGTCGCCGTCGAACAACTCGCTGAAGCTGACCGCACCAAGCGGCTGGCGGGGCTATTGAGGGATGCCGAGTCAAAGGCGTCTTACCTCGCCACCAAAGGCCCGGCAGCTTAGCTCGCATCCGTTATACGGCAGCGCACAGGAGGAATGGCATGAGGATCAGACAGAGGATTGATGCTTGGATTGCTAAGAATCTGCACGGCGGCCTGCTTCAGACCAAGGGCTCATGTGTGCTCTGTGGGTTTGAGGGATGGGAAGACGACGTGCGGGAGCACGTGGTTCTATCTCATTACGCCGAGTATAGGTATGCGCGCAAGCACGGGGCGCTGCCGTATAACAACTCGCTGAAGCCGACTCTTGTTGGCGACAACGACACGAATGATGGGGTTCGGCGAGCGGCTTAGCTCACATCCGTTGGACGGTCGCCACGCCCGAATGAGGGAACGATGAAGTACGTAACACAGAAGGGCCTGGATGACATTCGCACTCGGGCAGAGAGGGCACTTGCGCGGCACTCTCGGAATGCCCTGATACCGGTGTTGCCTTTGTTGGCCTTGTTAGATGATGTCGCCGCCCAACAACTCGCTGAAGCTTGGAGGCCGGTAAGATTTCAGCAGTCCATGACGTGCCCGGCATGCAAAGAGGCCTTCGACATAGTTGTGACGGCGATGATGCGCGGGAACGAGACCACTTGGATTGCCGACTTGGCCGCCCAACAACTCGCTGAAACTGACGCCGCCTTCAGTATTTGCCCCGAGTGTGGGTTCCAGAACGGGCATCTTGCTGGCTGCGAATTGGAGTTGGCCGCACACGGCGGGCGCCGCCTGAAGACATGCCCAGACTGTGGGTGTCAAACCTACGATGATCGTTGCCCGAAGCCAGCCTGTATGGCACGGCGGCTCGCAGTTTAGCTCGTTGGGCGGTCGCCCGAAGGAGAAATGATGGGCAGGTATAGAGATTTGCTTAGGCAGTATCTTTCGGAACGGGGCGATCCCGACATTCATGTGCATGCTGTGAAGTTTGCTGATTGGCTCGACGCCGCCCAACAAGTCGCTGAAACTGACAACGCCAGGCGGCTAGAGGCTATGCGTCTTTTGGAAATGGCTTGGTGGGACGGGGACGTACACGCCTGCCGATTCTGCTGGCCGAATTGTACCCAGGCATCGACGGCGGAATACTTCGAGATGCGCAAGTTGCACGCCGACGGGTGCCCCTATGCCGCCCTCGGCATTGCAGTTTAGCTCGCATCCGTTGGGCTAGATAAGCCCGGCATTCCAAAGCTGGATCAGGTTCCAGACTACGGGCGGCATGGACACAAGGACGGATGCGGCGACGCCCCACATAACCAGAGGTCTATCTTGCTTGCGGGCGGCCAGGTAGAGCAGCGTCACGCCGGCTACGATGGCAAGCTTGGGCAGGATGGCAACCCAGGGGGAGAGGGCGAACAGGGGCGCCATGATGGGGTTGGCCTCAACGCCCCCAAAGGACATGATCCATACCGTAGTGCCCCAGTCGGCTGCCTGGACGCAGAGGAGCAGGTAGAGGAGGATGCTGGCCTTGAGGTTGGTCATGTTGCTCAGACTCCTTATGGGTGCGGACTCTGCTTCAAGTCCACGGTAGTGCCATAATGATAGTGGCCGTCAGCTAAGTACCAGCCCTTGTCTTCTTGTTTGGGAATACGCGTTATCTCTCGTGTAAGTCTTGTGAGAGGGTCATACTCCAGTACTCGGTTGCCGATTCTAATCTTGTACGGCATGGTCCGAATTGCGCAGTCCAGGGGGTCAATGCAGGGTGTCATTTGATACCCTCAGGCGCCAACGTACAATTCT
The DNA here is from genome assembly GCA_041658445.1 of Thermoleophilia bacterium. Classification (GTDB taxonomy): domain Bacteria; phylum Actinomycetota; class Thermoleophilia; order BMS3ABIN01; family BMS3ABIN01; genus JBAZWE01. The sequence goes on along the minus strand of JBBAAB010000001.1, from coordinate 1,367 downwards.
TGTCCTCCGATGTATCGCTAAGTATCCATTCAACGGTCGGCTTGACGGCTTCCTTTGCCCATGCGCGCCAGTGGTCGGCGCATCGTTGGCAGGGGCAATACATGATGTCCTTGCTGGTGTTGGGGCAAAGCGTGGGTGGGGGTACGGCGGTCATGTGCCCTCGGCCTTCTTGATGGCAGACTCAAGTTCTCCGATTGCATCCGGTTTCTCGTGGAAGTGCTCGCAAGCCATCCGCAGAGTTATGAGTGCATAGCGGGCGGCGGCCAGCAGTTCGGGTGCGGCGGATATCAGGCGGGCGTCGTCGTCCTTGCCCACTTGGGCGACTGCGAACCCGGAGGGTCCTGTTACATGGCTGCCGACCTTGCGGATTTGTGCCTTCCACGGTCCTGGTGTGTGCGTTGCGTTGGTGGTCATGTTCGTTCTCCTTGTGGCCCAGACTGTATCTTGGGCTTTGGACTCCGCTAGAAGTCCCTGGTAAGGTCTGATTAGAGTATGCTCCCATTCTAGCGGAAGTCAAGCAGAACAACCTAGAACGTTGGATTAGAGATTCGGGTGTATAATGTAAAGGAGACGGAGGGCGCATGGACGACGAATTCGGACATTGGCTGGCTGGATTTACTGACGGCGAGGGCTGTTTCTCTGCATACCCCAGCGGAAACGGCATAACGCTGTCGTTTACCCTTCACCTGAGAGAGGACGACTGGCCCATTTTGGCCGAGATACGTCGCCTGCTCGGATTTGGTCGGCTAACCAAGTCTAACGGCGGCGCCTGGCTTCGGTTCTACCGCCACCCTGATCTTGTGGCCATTGTGAGGCTGTTTGACAAGTACCCGCTGCGCGCAAAGAAGAAGAGCGACTTTGCCCTATTTCGGGAGCTTGTGGGTGAGAGGACAAAGGGTGCGCGGGCAGACAAGCGAAGGGTAGATGCACTGGTGGCTGCACTTGCCAGCGTCAAGGGTCTTGACGAGGAGTTGCTGATACCAGACGACGACGGCGAACAATTGCCCCTGTGGGCTTGACAACTAGACATAATAGGAGTAGACTGCATCTATGGCAACCGAAGACACGCAGGCGCCCAGACCTACCGAGGACACGGACCAGACCTCCAATTCCCCGGCAGGGCCTATTATCGTTGATCCTCACTTCATGCCCAGAGACAGTAAGGGACACTTCCTCCCGGGTTATGCTCCCAATACGGGGATTATGAGAGGCGACAGCCAGCGTGCCGGCCAGCTCAACGCACGCCGGCAGGAGCTTGCGGCCTCTAAGGCGCGCGCGGCTCTTGTGGAGGTGTACACCGAACATACGGGCAAGCCCGGCGGCAGGCCAAGCGACGCATATGGCGAGCTGGCCGGCGAGTTCGCTAG